>CBDUYG010000113.1:0-8522 GCA_965371385.1 uncultured Myxococcales bacterium
AGCGATGTTGAGGCCGCGAACGCCTTCGCCCCGGAGTTCATTGCGGACTACAACCGTCGATTCGCGCGGTCCCCGCGAAGCGAGCACGACGCCCACCGTCCGCTGCAGCCCGCCGATGACCTGGATCGCATCTTCAGTCTGCAAGAGACCCGCGTGGTCTCGAAGAGCCTGACGCTGAACTACAAGCGGGTGCTGTACGTCCTGGACCCGACCGATGCGGCACGGGCTGCGCGAAGACAAAGGGGCAGCATCGAAGAGCGAGAGGACGGCTCACTGACCTTCTGGCACGGCGAGCACGAGTTGGGGGCGACCGCGTTCCCAATGGATCACAGCGTGCGGCAGGGAGACGTCGTTGAGAACAAGCACCTCTCGGCCACAATGGATTTCATCAAGGAGAAACAGCGCCAGCGCGCCGAAGCCAGGATCGCGAAGCCGTCTACGACCCTACGCGAGGCCCGACTGCTCCGCGCCGGAACGCCGCGGCGGACCGCAACGAGGGCGTCCCCAGAGACTCAACCTTGACCGATCGACAGAGGAAAACCGGACATTTCTACTTTGGAGAAAACCGGACATCTGTACTTTGGGCCGACAGCTCCAGTGGGGATCGAGCGCAGCAGACTTGGAGCCACAACTCTCCGATCTTGGGCTCGACTGCACCCTCCGCAGCTTTCCGGAACACCAGGGTTGGTCGATCCACCAAGGCGTCCAAGCCCCTGAAGCGAAACGCCCCCGTCATTCCTCTTCGTCGCGCGGCGGTACCCGCCCGTATGCGAGCGAGAGGCTCGCATACTCGGGCAGCTCGCGAAGTCTCTTCAGCTCGCTCTCGATCTTCGGCCAGTCGCGGTAGCCAGCGGCGAGCGCGGCGTCGAGGCGATCCAGACCCTCGTAGAGGTACGCGGCGCGGAGCTTCGCATCGAGCTCGTCCCATACCTCGAGTGGCGCGCGGTCGCTGTTCGTGTACGCGGCGGCGATTTCGAAGAGCAGCCACTCGCGCTCGCCACCCGGTAGCTCCCACAATGCCAGAGCCTCGAGATCCCGCATTCCGGCCTCGAACTTCGCCATCCCCATCCTGAAGCCGCCACGTATGAACATCAGTTCGCCGATGCTGTCTCGGATCTTCGCCTTCTCGGCGGCATCGGCTCCAGGGCGCTCGCGCCAGGCTTCGAGCGCCGTGATCGCCGAGTCGAAAGAAGAGAGAATGAACGCCCGCTCTTCCGGATCCTTGCGATACGACATCCCGGCCATCGACCTGAGCTTGCGCAGCGCCTCGAGCCCGGCCTCGAATTCGGAACTGCCTGGAGCTGCGCTCGCGAGCGCGCGCGAATGGCCGTACCACGGATTGCGTTCGAGGTAGCCTGGCGGCAGCTCTCCTGTCTGGCGCGCGAAGAAGGAGTCGATGCGGTCCTCCAGCTTGCCGGTCACCCGGTCGGAGGCGGCCCGCTTCGCGGCGGCGATCGCCTCCTCGTTGCGTCCGGCTCGCTCGAGCAGCAGCGCCTCGATGAAGATCACGTTCTGCAGCTTGTAGATGCTGGTCTGCGAGAGCCGTTTCTCTGCTTCCGCTTGCGCCCATCGATTGATCGCGATGTGCCGCTCGATCGGCAGGGTGGGGAGAATGGCGTCGAAGGAGTCGTTCGATGGTCTCCTCGCGATGTAGACCTCCTTGAACCGGTCGAACTCCAGCTCCTCGGGGAAGGTCTCGCCGCGGCCCTCCATGCCGTCGAGCACGCTGAGCAGCGCTCGCCGCTTGGCGTTCTCGTCCTCGGGCTGGGGCCCCATGGTGTTCGTGAGGGTGCGGACCGCGACGTTGGCGACCATGTCGGGATCGTTCCCGGCCGTGCGCGCACGCTCGAGGTGCTCGACGGCAGCCGCGGGGTCGAGCCCTTTCGAGGCATGCCAGTAGCCGAGGAGCAGATTGGGATAGAAGGCAGCGGGGGCTCGGTCGACGGCCGCCTGAAGATCCGGGCCGAAGTCGCGCTCGGGCGCGAGACGGGCCTCGCCCCGCGCCCAATTGGCCCAGGCCAGGAGCGCCTCGAGGTTCGCCAGCTCTTCGCCATCGGACTCGACACTTGCGATCACGAGCTGCGGGTACACACGCTCCGCCCGCGGCGCGAGCCCCTCCTCGCCGTAGTGCCTGCCGGGACGCAGTCCGGCGAGCAGCCACTCCCCGGCGACCTCGATCTGCGCCGAGCGCACGCTCGGTGAACGCGGGTCGAGTGTCTGCGTCTCCTCCAGGATTTCCCAAGCCTTCTCGTGCGATCCTGAAGCCAGGAGAGCTCGGGCCGACGCCACCTGATCGCGGATCGCCTGCTCGGTGTTGTGGTAGATCCACCAAGCGCCATGGACCTGTTGCAACGCAAAGAGCAACGAGAGCACCGTCACCAGCGCACCCGCGATCTGCAATGCGCGAGCACCTGTCCAGCCGCCGGACTGACGCGTACCGCAGTGCGGGCACAGGGTCGCGCCCTGCTTGATCGGTTCAGCGCACGACGTGCAGGGATGTCTTTCAACGAATTCAGTCATTTGTCACCGGTCCCGATGCCACGCTGGGCACGAACTCCCGCGCGTGGCGTTTCAGCAGTGCGGCGTAATCGGGCTCACCGCGGATGGGGTCGAGGTCGTCGAACCAGCGGATGCGCGCCCAGTCCGAGTAGCCTTCGACCTCGACCGCGCGCACCAACAGGGCTGTAGCGGCCGAGCGCTCCGCACCAGGCTCCGACGCACCCGTCGAGATCTGGGCGTGCGCTACGGCGAGGCTGATTACCATCTCGGCGCGCCACGGGTCGTTTTCCTGTGCCGCGGCGAGCGCGGTTTCGAGGAGCGGAACCGCTGGCTTGAAGTCGCCGCGCGCGAGCAACAGGCTCGCGTGCCAGAGCCCGAGGCGCGGCAGGA
Organism: uncultured Myxococcales bacterium; assembly: GCA_965371385.1. Taxonomy (GTDB): domain Bacteria; phylum Myxococcota_A; class UBA9160; order UBA9160; family UBA4427; genus CBDUYG01. The sequence goes on from CBDUYG010000113.1 coordinate 2,890, forward strand.
GGGCGCCATTCTCGTCTACGACCGGAGGCTGGGCGCCCCTAACGCCTTCGTTCTTCGTGGCTGCGATCACCGCACCCAACACAGCGTCGTCGTCGTTGCGGGCGCCACGCCGGTGGTACCACAAGTAGCTGTCGATCTCGTCGATGAGCTTCCCGAAGACGGGATCTCCTGGCGGCAGCGAGCCGAGTTTCTCCGTCCATGCCACCCACTTGTCCTGTCGTGTCTCAGTGCCGAGCGGCTCACCCGTGAGGCGAATCATCGCCTCGTCGAATGCGGGCTGGACGCGCCAGTTGGAGGGGACTGCGCGGTAGGTCGCGATCGCGCCCTCGGTGTCGCCGACTCTCTCCTGGAGCCATGCCGTCCAGCCGAGGAGCGATCGGGAGAGCGAATCGACCTCGTCCTTCGGGTTCCCTTCGAGCAGCCACTCCACCGTGGCGAGCTGATCCTCTGAAGAGAGCGGGATCGCCTTGCTGAGATCTGCCATCTCCTCAGGAGCGAGCCTGTCGACCTTGTAGCCTCCAGCGATCACCTCCCAGACGTTGCGCTGCGACTGAGGCGTCCAAGCCCAGGAGTCGATCGGTACGGGCTCACCCCGCGAGCGCATGTCGTTGGCGATCTCGATCAACGCGAACGTGACCGCGCGCCCATCCTCGTTGTCGTTTGATCGCCGAAACCTCGACCCCGCTGACGCCACCGCCCAGATCTGGTCGATGCGCGTCTGGGCAAGGTCGAGCTGCCCCTCGCGTGCGAGGTCGATCGCGTGATCGAGGTGCGGTCGAGCAGCCGCGAGGTCCCTCAACTCGCCTGCCAGGTGTTGCCCGAGCAAGAGCGCCACGAGCGCATTGTCGGGGTCGACTGCAAGCGCTTGCTCGAGCTGGGAAGTGACGTCATCCATGCCCTCGGCGCCGGGTCCGCGCGCATCGCTCGAGCCGGCGAGCATACCGAGCCCCGTCGACCGGGTGCGCGGATCGCTCGACGCGACCGCCTCGGCGAACGCCGGATCGACGATGTCCGCCACATCCACCATCGAGGCGTCCTCACCGATCACCCAGCCGTGATTCATCCACTCGGTCGCGATCCGCAGCCGAAGCGCCTTCACGCTCGCATCGTCCGGAGACAGCTCTTGCGCAGACGAAATGAGCTCCCAAGCCGCTGCGTGCGCGCGCTGGGCCAGCAGCGCATCCGCGGCCCGGAGCCGCGTCTGCACGACGTCGCTACGCTCGAAGCGTGCCGCAGCGCGATTGCCGAGCTCTTGAATTCCGAGCCCCAAGGTCGCGATCGTGATCAGCCCCGCCGCCCACCTGAGACCCACCGAGGCTGCGTGTCGACCGCCCTGGGCGGTGCCGCAGCGCGGGCACGTGCGGGCCTCGAGCTGGATCGACTCGCTGCACGCCACGCAATTGCGCGTCGCCTTCGCTGGAATCGATTGGGAGCCCGGCTCGGGTGTCGAGCGCGGATCGTCGGACGATTCCGTCATGGCCCAGTCCCCCCCCTGACCTCATCGAGTGTCAACTGAGTGTACCGCCGTTGCTACACGAGTCGAGAGTAGGGCGTTCAAGCTCGGTTTTTCGACAAAGTACCGGAATCGGTGCCACGAAGAACCCGCATCGTTGATCCATCAGCCCCGAATCGGGCAATTCAAGTACGCTGGTTCAAGGACTAGCTGGCGGTGGGGGCAGTCTTTCGCGAACTCGTCTCTGAGCGCAGATCCCTGATCAGCAGAGAAGGTGCAGGGAAATACCCCGGATCGGGTATCGTCGGTTTGACTGGTTCTTCGGTCGAAGCCCAATTTGCGGTCTGGACCAGCGAATTCCCTGTAATCGGGAGCAGGGAAGTCTATCCCGACGAGCCGGGACTTCCGGGACGGAGATCAATCTCCACCGGAGACGATGATCGACGGCCTGCTCTCCGTACTCCTGAAAAATGTCCACGACGCCGGGCTGTGTTCCGCGATCGTACTACAGGAGATAGAGGAGCGAGTGGGACCCATCGAGCAGTTCGATGTGGTCTTCTCCGACTCCGAGAGCAACTTCGACGGAGTGCAAGTCGAAGCCCGCCTGATTCGCCAAGGGCACGTAGGATCATCCCCCGGGTTGTCAATAGGCAAAGACGTCCCGTGACGCCTCCGTAGTTCTTCGGTGTTCGCTCGTGATGAGCGCGTTGCTTGTCCTTCGTCTCCTATTTTCGTTTCCATTCGCGATTGCGGTCTCTAGAGTCTGCACCCAACACCGATCGGGGATCTTGTTCGGAGCGAGGGGAAGGTACGGGTCGGTCTGGAGACCGAAGACTTGATTCGCAGCCTGCACTGGGCCGTATCGGATGCCTTGCAGATCGCTCTGGAGGCCGTCGAGACGAGTGATGAGCAGACCGCAAGCCGGTTGCTGGACATGAAGGCCGAGATCGACGAGCTCGTCAACGCGGCCATCGTTCACCAGGCTCACCGTCTCGTAGGCACGGACCCGAATCGTATGCGTACCTACTCGGTAGAGATGGATATGATCGAGAACCTCGAGCGTATCTCCTACGTCTCTACACGCATCGCCCGCTGCGTAGTCGCCACATCCCCCTCGCCGCCCGCCCCTGACCCTGAGGCCACGCGGCGGGCGTCCATCGGCAACGATTGAGCGGCGGTGCCCGCGTGGTTGCCCGATCGCGATCGGTCGGTCGACCAGGTCGATTCAATATTCGACACCGTCCCCGATGGCAATGGTACAATCGACCCTCCCGGTACCGGTCGTTGGAACTGGGCTGATCCACTTCACGTAGTAGCGGGTATTCGCTGGATTCAGCGGGAGGATCTCGTGCAGAGTTCCAGGCAGGTGTTGCATGTTTGAGTTGATTACTCCGCTCTCGTATTGGGTCCTGGCCATCCTCTGGCTGGTCATCCTCGGCCTCTATCTCGCGAGGTTGCGCCAGCTGAAGTCGGCCGATACGGCGATCGCGATCCTCTTGACGATTCTGGCTGTGGACGCATTCCGGACCCTCTTCGAGAGCGCCTACTTCGGGCTCTACTTCAACGCCCAGTTCGGCCTCCTACCGGCGAGCATCGAGACCACATTGGGACGGCCGGAGCTCCTGATCATCCCCAAGCTGATGAACGTTGCTGCTGGTGCCCTGGTTCTCTTCCTGTTGATCTATCGCTGGGTTCCGCGAGAGATCACGGTCAGGCAGGAGCAGCTGAAGCAATTGAAGTCGAGCGAGGAGCTGTACAGGGATTTCGTCGAGGGCGCGGATCACCTCGTGACTCGCGTGGATGCAGATGGAAATTTCACGTTCGTAAACTCCAGGGCTGGGGAGTTGTTCGGACTCCCTCCCAGTGAGTGCATAGGCCTGCCCGTCATCGATTTCGTGCACCCGGACGATCGTGAGATGCTGAGAGCAACCCTTGTCGCCAGCATCCGAGACAAAGCCAACTATGCGACGCTCGAAGATCGTCACCTGAGTCAGTCGGGCGTGGTTACCCATCTGCTCTGGTCGATGAGCATGCACTATGATGAACTCGGCAACATCACCCACGTCAACAGCATCGGGCGCGATATTTCAAGGCGAAGGCTTGCCGAAGAGCGGCGGCATCTTCTGGCCACTGCGGTCGAGCAGGCCAGTGAGTCGATCCTCATCACCGATGACGCCGGGACGATCCAATACGTCAATCCCGCATTCGAGATACACACGGGCTACAACGCCGAAGAGGCGATTGGTGAGACTCCCCGGATTCTCAAGAGTGGGCAACACGGCCGGGCGTTCTACGTGAATATGTGGGATACGCTCGAGCAGGGCCGCATATGGAAGGGCCATCTGATCAACAAGAGTAAAGATGGATCCCTCTGCAGGGAAGAGACGACGATCTCACCCGTACAGGATGCCGATGGGAAGATCGTCAATTACGTGGCCGTGGAACGAGACGTCACGTGGGAAGCCGAGCTCAAGGCAGAGCTGGCCCAGGCTCAGAAGATGGAGGCCATCGGCACGTTGGCCGGGGGGATCGCCCATGACTTCAACAATCTCCTCCAGATCATGCTCGGCTATCTGGATCTGGCGCGAGCGAACACGCCTTCAGACGGCCCCACCGCGAAGTACCTGGAGCAGATCCTCATCGCTGGGGAGCGAGCCAGCGTACTGGTCGCGCAGATTCTGACCTTCAGCCGCCGATCGGAGCGGAAACGGAGACCCCAGCTGCTTCAGCCGGTAATCAAAGAGGTACTGGGGCTGCTCAGGTCCAGCATCCCATCGACGATCGAGATCCGGAGGTCGATCGATGAAGACACCGGGCCGGTCATGGCGGATTCCACGGAGCTACATCAGATCGCGATGAACCTGTGCACGAACGCCTACCACGCCATGCGTGAGAGTGGCGGCGTGCTCGAGGTGACGCTGGGCGAGACCACCCTCGATCGCGAGGCCGCATCCAGGGTTCATGGACTGGGAGAGGGGAGGGTAGTCCGCCTCGCCGTTCGAGATACGGGTACGGGGATGGACGCAACGACGCTGGAACGGATCTTTGATCCGTATTTCACGACCAAGCCGATCGGGGAAGGCACCGGGCTGGGCCTTGCGACCGTGCGCGGCCTCGTCGAGGGCTCCGGGGGCGCGCTGACGGTCGAAAGTGAGCCTGGCGGGGGGACGCTCTTCGAGGTCTACCTTCCGCTGGTCCCTCGGGCGGCCATAGGTGGAAGCGCAGAGACCCTCGTGAGCGACGTTCATACCGGGGCTGAGCGTCTCCTGGTCGTAGATGACGAGCCCATGGTAGTTGAGCAGGCCAGGCTGGGGCTCGAGAGCTCTGGTTACCGAGTCGAGGCGTGTACGAGCAGCCCTGAAGCGCTGGAAATCTTCCGGGCGTCACCCGACGGGTTCGATCTGGTCATCACGGACCAGACCATGCCCGGCATGACGGGGCTGGAGTTGTCCAAAGAACTCATGCTGATCCGGCCGGGTATTCCCATCATCCTGTGCACGGGATTCAGCGAACTCGTCGATGAAACGAGTGCCGAAGCTGCAGGCATCCGGAAGTACCTGAGGAAGCCGATACTACCCCGGGTCCTCGCCGAGGCGGTTCGCAAGATCATGAAGGAGGAAGAGTCGGGCTGCGAGTAGAGCCGGGGTGGCCAAGAGCCTCGGAGTCGGGAGTGACGCCCTGTCTCGTCGCCGCGCGCCAGCCTGTCAGCCGCTCGCGCCGCGTCAGCGCGATCGAGACGAGCGCTGTACACTCGATCGCCTCATGAATCTCGGGGGTGACATGCGATCGCGGCTTCGCCGTATCTCGAACATCCGGCTCCATCTCATCACAGCGGGACACCTCGGTTTCCTCCCCTTCCTCAGCCTCCTCCCCCTCCTCACCCTGCCCGCGATCCTCGCCTGTGGGGACAACCGCTACGCCCCCCCTCCCGCGCCCGTCGTCGAGGTCGCGCAACCGGAGGTTCGGGACGTCACCGAGTACCTCATCTATACCGGCATCACCCGGGCCATCGAGACCGTCGACGTGCGTGCACGCGTCAAGGGCTTCCTCGAGAGCATGCACTTCACCGCGGGCGAGCGGGTGCACTCGGGCGACCTGCTCTTCGTCATCGACCCGGAGCCCTTCGAGATCGAGCTCAAGGCGGCTCAGGCGAATCTCACGAGCAGTCAAGCCGAGCGCG
>CBDUYG010000114.1:0-8421 GCA_965371385.1 uncultured Myxococcales bacterium
CGGGTCTACGATCGGGGAGCCCGCAACGGAACCTTCGTCAAGATCACGAGCGCGGCGGCTCTGTGCCCCGGAGATGAATTCCGCATGGCCACTCAATGTTTCCGGCTCGAGGATGTCCGTAGCGAAGCCTCCCCCACCGCTGCGAGAGAGGTCGAGCCCACCTCCCTGTCCGAGAGCAGCCGACTCCCCGGATCGGTCCGCTTCGACGATGAGATCCACCCCGCCGAGTTCCCAGTCGGGCCCGGCAAGACGATCCTCCAGGGCTTCATCGAGAGTGGCGGCGAGCAGGCCGCGCCTCTCTCCTGGGAGTGTCAGACGGGGGCCTGCGGGCTCTGCGCCGTCGAGATCGTCTCGGGGCAGGAGTTCTTCGAGGCCGTCGAGCGCGACTCGGGTGAGCTCGAAACGATCGAGAAGACCACGGGCATCACGGTTCGACCTTCGCAGCACCGCCTCGCCTGCCTCAGCTGCGTTCGCGGTCCCGTGGTGCTGCGTCGGCTGACGCCCCCGAGTCGTTCCTGAGCCAGCCCGGCACCTCATCCGCGACCCGGCCGATGGCCTCTTCGACACGATCCGTCACGTCGGAGCAGCTGGAAGCCAACCGATGCGCGTGCCCTCGGGCGCCGATCCGGCTGTAGAGGTCGTGGGCCCGACGCAGCTGCAGACGTCTCGTTCTCTCGTCCCGGGCAACTTCGGCGATCTCCGCCAGAACCCGATGGATCGTCGGCCGAAAGGCTTCGGCTCCCGTCTTGTCGATCCCGTCGATCGCCATCACGAGGGATTCCTGGATGGCATCGGCGGCACCGGATTGCTGCGTATATAGAAGGGCGCGCACCAGCGCGAGTCGCGAGTTCAGCTCGACCACGCGAGTGTCGGCCGTAGCCGGGTTGGCGAGAGACTCCTCGGCGCATCGCAGAGCCAGCTCGCCCTCTCCGCGTCCCAGATGGACGTGGGACAAGAAGAGGGAGAGCCGAGACCGAAAAGACGCCAGGCTCTCGCGAGCTTCGACGATCGCCCGGCATCGCTCCAGCGCCTCGAGCGCCGATGACCAATCCTCGGCGAGCAGAAGAGCGCCACCCAGATTCAAGTACGCGTCGGCGATCTGAAGCGGAATCCCCGTTTGATCCGCCAACCGGGCGGCCTCCCGGCCATGGTGGAGAGCCAGCTCGACCTCGCCGGAGCAGAGGGCGTGCTGAACGTAGAATCCGTGGAGATAGCCCCGGGTCTCGGGCTCCTCGATCTCGGCGTTGAGCTTCATCGCACGCTCGAGCTCGCGTCCCGCGGAGTCCATCCGGCCGGATAGGGAGAGCAGGAGTGCGCGGAGTCCCAGGGTGCAGGCCCGATGGGTGAGGGCGTCGTCCAGATATCCCTCTCCGGGTCTCAGCTCGAGGGGAGCCCCGAGAGCCGCCTCCGCGAGGTCCAGGGCCTCGCCGATTCTTCCCTGATGAAGCAGGGACGAGAGCATCGCGAGCCGGCCGGCTCGATGGAGCCCCGTCGCCCCCAGTGACCTGGCGAGACGCGCCGCCTGACTCGCGTAACGATATTGGGCATCGAGCTCTCCCAGGGCGCCCAGATGAATGGAGAAGCAGAGGGTGAGGAGGATCGTGGCCTGCTCGTCGTTGGACAAACGCGCGAGTTCCATACCGCGATTGAAGATGCCCGTGGTCTCCTCGCGATCGATCCCCAGGCGCCAGGCCAGCTGCAGCAGCCAGATGCGAGCCGTGAGTCCAAGCTGGATCTGATCGTCCGTGTCCGCTGCATCCCCGATCAGCTCCAGCACCCGGATCCAGTGTTCATGCGCGTCGGCCACATTGCGGAAGCCCAGCCACTCGGCCGCCCTGCGATGCCAATGCGCGGCCTGCATGGTCGCGCCGGCGGCCTGACAATGATGCGCCAGGAGCGCAGCATGTTCGTCGAGCCTGCTGCCGTGGATCTTCCCGAGCTCCTGGGCAACCCGCCCGTGGATTCGTGCGCGACTCTCCTGCAGCTGGGAGCGGTAACCGACCTCCTGGGTGAGGGGATGAACGAAAGCAAACTCCGGCAACGGGTAGAGGGCGCACTCGTAGATGAACTCGGACTCGGTCAGCGCCTGAAGAAGGGTCGTGAGCTCGCCTTCGGGCATCTCGAGAACTCGCTGGAGCAGATCCTTCGAGAAGCGCGCTCCGATCACCGCCGCGGTCTGCAGCACGTATTTCTCGGGCTCCGAGAGCTGGTCGATTCGGGCATCGAGCACTGCGTGGACGGTGTCGGGGACGCTCAGATGCTCGACCGGGGTGAGCAGCCGATAGGTCTCTCGCGACCCGTGCAGCTTCCCCGAATCGACCAGGGATTGCACGACCTCCTCGATGAAGAAGGGATTTCCCCCGCATCGGGCGTGAATGGCGCGTCGAAGCTCTTGAACGCTCGGATGGCTCCCCAGGATGTGACAGAGAAGCTCGGAGACCGACTCTTCGTCGAGGGGCAGGAGCGGCAGCTGCTGGTAGTAGGATTTGCTCATCCAGCCTGCGTGGTAATCGGGGCGGAAGTTCACCACCAGCAATGATCGTGTTCCCGCGATCGATGCGACCAGCTTCTGAATGAAACGATCCGTGCCGGAGTCCAGCCAGTGAAGGTCTTCGATCAGGTAGACACAGCCCTCCGATCGATTCCCGGCATGCAGGATCTGAATCAGGATTCCGAGCAGACGCTCGAGTCGGGCCTCGGGATCCTGCGGCTTCGAGCTCTTGTCCGGGTCGGGGAAGCCCAGGAACTCGAACAACAGGGGAAGCCCCTCGCTGAGAGCCGGATCGATCTGCTGAATCAATTCGCTGATCTTCCGGCGCGCCTCGGGGGGTTCGTCCCGGGAATCGACCTCGAAGAAGGAGCGCAGCATCCCCAGAATCGGCAGGAGGGGAATCAGCCGCCCGTGCGCCGACGCGTGGCCCAGGTGGACGACCATCCCTCGGGCCTGACAGCGCCGGGCAAACTCGATACAGAGCCGGCTCTTGCCCGTTCCCGCCTCGGCGATCACACCCACGACCTGAGGTGCGCCGCGCATGGCCCGCACGAGGGCCGTATCCAGAACGTGCATTTCTTCATCGCGCCCAACGAAGGTCGTGAGCCCGCGAGAGTGGGAGCGGTCGAGCCGGGTCTGCATGGGACCCACCCCCTCGAGATTGAAGACCGAGGTGGCGCCGCGCAGGCCCTTGATTTCGAAGCGGCCGAGATTCTCGAGCTGGAAGAACCCATCCACGATCGCCGCGGTCTGCTCCGTGAGATAGATGGTGCCGGAGTCGGCGAGCTGCTCCATCCGTGCCGCCAACCCCACGGTGTGCCCCTGGGCCGTATAGTCCATTCGCAGGTCGTCGCCGATGCTCCCCACCACGACCTCGCCCGAGTTGATTCCCATGCGCACGGAGAAGGTGATCCCCCGGCTTCGCTTCAGCTCCGCCGAGTAGATGCGCAGCTCCTCATTGATATGGAGCGCGGCATAGCAGGCCCGGCATGCGTGGTCCTCGTGCGCGATGGGCGCGCCGAAGAGGGCCATCACGCCATCTCCGGTGAACTGGTTGATGGTGCCCTGGAAGAGGTGAACGCCCTCCGAGAGCACGGCGAAGAAGCGATCCATGATCTCATGGAGCTCTTCGGCGCCGATCTCGTCCGCGAGCTCCATCGATCCCTTGACGTCGACGAAGAGGATGGTGACCCACTTTCGCTGCCCTTCGAGGGCGGAGCGCGACGAGAGGATCTGGTCGATCAAGTGACGGGGTGTGTAGTCGCGAGGCGAGCGGTCGAAACGAGCCCGCTCGGGGGGCGACGCGGAATGGCCGCAGCGGCTGCAGGCCTCCGCCGGACCCGTCTTCGGCGAATCATCCCCGGCCTTCGGGACGTCCCCGACACACGCTACCTTGCCACCCCGCCCATCGAGCCGTGCCTCGACGAGCTGGCGCCCCTTTCGGTTCACCGTCGACCGCCTTCTGGGGGGCGGAACTCGCTGGGAGAATCATCTCGATTCTCTTCGCGGCGGAGCCCGGCTCTCGCGTCGAGTCGGACTCCTTGTGGGTCATCGAATCGTCATCGAAGAGTCTACACTGTATTTCGCGAATGCCGCGCATCTACACGCGGGACCGCAGCGAGCCAGATCGGTCACGATACACGGACCTGGCGGACTCCAAGGTGCTGGAGAGTCTGGAGACGACGGAGTCGTGGATTCATCACACGGGTCATCGGGTCTTTGCCTGTGGCGGTTTCACCATTGCGTGAGAAATGAGACTCATGCCTGGGACGGACTCGAGGAGCCGATTTGTAGCGTCTGCTCGCCCGGGCATGCCGTTCACGGAACCCGGCCCAGTGCGGGCGGCAGAGGAACGATCGCCGGGTCGAGTCGCGCGTCGATGAGCGCCCCGATCGTTCGAAACGGCCGAGAGAGGAGCTGAGTTGAAATACGAAGGTCGAGTTGAAAAGATGAGGACAGAGTATCGCCCGGGTCTACCGGTCGGGTACTCGCTGCCGGTCGGCGACGAGGACGTGCCCCTCGCTCCGCGAATCGGCAATCCCGTGCGGATCGAGTTCCTCGGGCAGATCAATTGCCTGAACTGCGGACGGGCCACCAGGAAGAGCTTTGGTCAGGGTCACTGCTATCCCTGTTTTCGCGATCTGGCGCGCTGCGACAGCTGCATCGTCAAGCCCGAGCTGTGCCATTACGCAAAGGGAACCTGCCGGGAGCCCGAGTGGGGCGAGACACACTGCCTGATCCCCCATACCGTCTATCTCTCCAACTCTTCCGCCCTCAAGGTCGGGATCACTCGGGGCGTCGATCCCGTGGGACGCTGGATCGACCAAGGAGCCTGCCAGGGGCTCGCCATCCGCCGCGTTGCGACACGACTCGAGTCGGGAGAAGTCGAGACCTCCCTCAAACGATTCGTTGCGGACAAGACGAACTGGCGCAAGATGCTCCAGGGCGAGCCGGAGGGGGTCGACCTCCGGGCCCGGCGCGACGAGCTGCTCGATCGAGCGCGCACGGAGGAGCCGGGAGCCGGACTTCCCGGCAACCCGATCGACGACGCCGAGACCTTCGAGATCGCCTACCCGGTGCTCGAGTACCCGAAGAAGGTCGTCTCCCACAACCTCGAGAAGGCGAGCGTGCTCGAGGGAACCCTCACGGGCATCAAGGGCCAGTATCTCATCCTCGATACGGCCGTCATCAACATCCGCAAGTACGGGGGCTACCAGCTGCGCGTCTCGTGGGCCGATTGAGCCCCCCGCAGGAATATGTGGCCGCTCTGTGCCGCTCTGCGCATTGCGGAGAGCCGCGGCCGACGTGCGCAGCTCGCATACGAACGAGAGGCGCTCAGAAAAAATGCAGCGAGCCGAAAATTATCTGACACCCTCGCTCGTTTCCGGCCACTTCATGGGTACATCATCATATGAATCCCCTTCCCAGGGAGGCCCGGAGCCGCGAAAGCTGCTCCGGGCCATTCATTTTGGGGCTCGAGACAACGAATCGACCCAGGCTCAGCCGGCTGGCTCGATCGATCGTGGACGCCCCCCCCGGAGAGCCCGCGGCTCTTCGGAGGCTCCGTTCTCCGGGCACAGGAAAATCGCAGCTCACCCCACCCGCCGATCCTTCGCTCCCCAATACGCGTCGCGCAGGCGAAACTTCTGAAGCTTGCCCGTCGCCGTGCGCGGGAGCTCGTCCACGAACTCCACCGAGCTCGGGCACTTGAAGTGCGCCATGCGCTCGCGGCAGAAGTCGATGATCTCCGTCTCGCTCGGCGACTGGCCCGAGCGCAGCACGATCAGGGCCTTGGGCGTCTCTCCCCACTTCTCCGACGGCACTCCGATCACCGCGCACTCGAGCACCGAGGTGTGTTGATAGAGCACGTCCTCGATCTCGGGAGAGCTGATGTTCTCCCCGCCCGAGATGATCACGTCCTTCTTGCGATCGACGATGTGGATGTTCTCGTAGCGATCCCAGACCGCGAGATCCCCCGTGTGGAACCAGCCATCACGGATCGCTTCGCCGGTCTGCTCGGGCTGCTCCCAATAGCCCTCGAAGACGACGTTCGAGCGCGCGCATACCTCGCCGATGCTCTCGCCATCCTTCGGAACCGGCTGATCCGAGGCGTCGAGTATCCGGATCTCCACCCCGAGAGCCGCCACACCCGCCCGGGCGCGCCGGCTCCAGTCTTCCTCGCTCGTATTCGAGTCCGGCCGCGACACGGTCAGGATGGGCGCCGTCTCGGTGAGGCCGTAGATCTGGATGAACTCGAAGCCCAGCTCCTTCTCGAGCCGCTCGATGAAGGCCGCCGGCGGAGGGGCACCCGCTACGGCGAAGCGCGGCCGCCCCGGGATCTCGAATCGATCGCGATCCGGATGGTCGAGGATCGTGCGCAGCACCGCGGGTGCCATGCAGGCGAAGCTCACCTTCTCCGCCTCCATCAGCTGAAAGATGGCGTGCGCCTCGACGCTTCGAAGCACCACGTGGGTTCCCCCCATGCCGGTGAGCGCATAGACGCCGCCCCAGCCATTGCAGTGGAACATGGGCAGGGTCCAGAGCTCGACGTCTTCGTGGCGCAGGCCGAGGTGGGCGATCAGGTTGTAGGCGTTGAGGTAGCAGTTGCGGTGGGTGAGCATCACGCCCTTGGGGCGAGCCGTGGTGCCGGAGGTGTAGTTGATCGAGACGAGGTCGTTCTCGCCGCAGCCCGAAGGCCCAGGCGGCTCGGGCGACGCCTCCGCGAGGAGAGTATTCCAATCGAGCCAGCCCTCCTCGCTCTTGCCCTCGTCCTTCTCCTCGTCCTCGTCCCGCGTCTCGATCCAATGCTCGATTTCCGGTAGAGCAGAACGCATCGCATCTGCAACCTCGGTGTATTCGTGATCCACCACCAGGCACACCGCCCCCGCGTGGCCGAGGATGTACTCCAGCTCGGCGGAGCCCAGCCGGAAATTCAACGGGACGAGCACCGCGCCGAGCTGGCTGGTGCCGAAGAAGCTCTCCAGGAAGAAGTGCGAGTTGGGGCTGAGAATCGCGACGCGATCGCCCTTGCGGATCCCGAGCCCGAGCAGGGCATTCGACAGGCGATTGACCCGGTGGCCGAACTCCCGATAGCTGTAACGCCGGCTCCCGTCCACGATGGCGGTCTTGTCGGGGTAGAGGCGCACGGAACGCTTCAGGAAATCATCGACCAGCAGGGGAACTTCCACGGCATCACCTCGAGTTCATCCCAGGGCGACGGCGCGAGGCCGAACCGGCCGAATCGCGCCCGCCGCGGGCAGGTCGCCATGATAACCACGATTGAACCACGATGAAGGCAGCCGGCTGGCTGCCTACCAGTCGGTGGGGCGATAGTCCTTGAGAAACTGCCCCCAGAGGTGAACTCCGGTGTTGAAGCCCGAGAGGATTGGATCACAAATGCGCGCTGCCGCGTCGACGACGTCCAGCGGGGGATGGAAGCCGTGCTCCCGCTGCTTGCGCTCGGCGATCTCCGCCGGGTCCTCGTCGGTGATCCAGCCGGTATCGACACTGTTCATGTGGATCCCGTCCCGGGCATAATCCGGCGCCGAGGTGCGGGTCAGCATGTTGAGCGCAGCCTTGGCCATGTTGGTATGGGGATGCTTGTCGGTCTTGAAGGTGCGATAGAACTGCCCCTCCATCGCCGAGACGTTGACAATGTGCTTGTCGGCGCCGGGCTGCCTCAGCATCAGATCCTTGAGGCGCGCGTTGAGCACGAAAGGTGCGATCGCGTTGACGAGGTGGACCTCGACGAGCTCCACCCCGGACACCTCGTCGAGGCTGAGCCTCCAGCTGTTCTTGCCCCGCAGATCGATCTGCTGCAGATCCGCGTCGAGGGCGCCCACCGGAAAGAGATCCGCGCCGCTCTCGTGATCCTCGGGCAGCAGGGGAATCTGACTGAGCCCCGCGGCGTTCTCGAGCCCCTCGAGCCAATGCCGCGCGTTCGCAACGGTGTCGACAGCGGCGACGGCCGCTCCCCCGATCCGCTCGCAGTGATCGCGGTGAGCCCGCAGCAGCGCCTGCTGAATCTCGGGTAGAGACTCCAGCCCCGCGCGCTCGAGCTCGAGCATATGAGCGTAGTAACCCGGCGGTCGACGCACGGTCTGGCAGGCGTTGTTGAGGATGAAGTCGAGTCGGTCGTGACGCAGCTCGATGTCTCGCGTGAAGGCCTCGACGCTCGGGGTGTGGCGCAGGTCGAGGCCGTGAATCTCGAGTCGGCCCCGCCAATCCTCGAAGTCCTCTTCGCCGGCGAAGCGCGGCGCGGCGTCCCGGGGAAAACGCGTGGTGACGATCACGTGCGCTCCCGCCCGCAGCAGCTTGATCACTGCCTGATAGCCGATCTTGACCCGGCCTCCCGTCACCAGCGCGACCCGCCCGTGCAGGTCGGCGCTCTGGACCCGCTTCAGCCAGTTGAAATCCGCGCACGAGCTGCA
>CBDUYG010000115.1:0-8418 GCA_965371385.1 uncultured Myxococcales bacterium
CGTTCGAAGTGGAGCTTCTCGTCGATGGATACACGAGGTGGCCGGCCGAACCGTCCCTCGGGCCATCCGATCGGCAGCAGGGCGCAAGTCGGTGTTCGCTCCGAAAGCCCGAGATGGTCGTCGATCTCGCGCTGGAACCGGCGGTGCACCGTGGTGAGCGATGCGCCGAGGCCGACCGCGCGACATGCGAGCAGGATGTTCTGGATCGCCGGGAAGAGCGCCTGTGTCTGCTCCGCACCGCGCCGGGTCCAGCCCGCGACGAAGAGGTGCACGGGAGCTTCGTGGATGTGCTCGGCCAGGTGGAGGGCGGCCTTCATGTTGCGCCGGGTGGCTTCGGGAAAGTCCGCGCTGCGCTCTGCGGCCTCGAGGGCGGGGGCGATGTAGGCCCGGAAGGCCTTCAGGTATCGCTCGGCGATCCAGGCACGGCGCTCGGCTTCGGTGACGGCGACGAAGATCCAGGGCTGGCGGTTGCCGCCGCTCGGCGCCCAGGTTCCCGCCTCACAGACCTTGCGGATGAGGGCCTTGGGGACCGGATCGGGACGCAGTCGCCGGATCGCTCGCGCGCTGCGGATCCCCTCGAGCAGAGGCAGGCCCTCGCCGATCTCATCGATCTCATCGATCTCATTGATGTCGATCGCGCTTCCGTTCGCGTTTCCATCCATGCTCATACCGCTCATTGTACTGGCCTACCTCCGAGAGTTGCCAACCAGGGATGCTCCTCCATTTCCCCCCTCATCCCGAGCCGGCTCGTTCTTCGTCCCCAGGCTGCGCGCGCAGCAGATGGCGTGGATTTCGCTCGCCCCGACGCAGCGCAGCGCCCGGGCGGCCTCTCGCAACGTCGCCCCGGTCGTGACGACGTCGTCGACCAGCCAGATCGGCCCTTCCAGAGTGGTTGGCCACGACCGGAAAGCGCCCCGCACATTCGAGCCTCGCTCGCGGCGGCCGAGCTGGGTCTGGCTCGGTGTGTCGCGAATTCGGACGAGCGACCGGGTCGAGAGCCGGGCGCCGGAGAATCGCGAGAGTGCACGTGCGAGAACACAGGCGGGGTTGAATCCGCGCTCGCGCAGGCGCCTGGGATGCAGGGGAATCGGGATGATGAGTCGCGGGATCCTCTCCGGACACTTCGCCGCCGCGTCCCGGATCAGTGACCGGGTGACCTGCTCGGCCTGGGGCTGGAGGGAACGGATTCCGCTGCCGGGGTACTTGAATCGGTGAATCCAGGTCTCCGCCGCTCCTTCATACGCGAACCCCGCCACGCACGAGGCGAGCGGAGAGCGGGACGAGCGGCATCGGTCGCAGATCCCATGCCCCTCGTTCCCATCGTGGTGAGCCCGAGCGGCGCTCTCCTGACACAGGGGGCATCGATCTTCCGGCATCGGGGTCAGCTCGCTCCGGCAACGAGGACACAGGATGGAGGCGACGTGACCCGAGGGCTCGCTCGCGACTGCGACGAGGGCATCCCAGTGCTCTCGCCCCTGCTCACATCCCGCGCAGCGGGGCGGTGCGAGGAGATCGAGGAAGCCTCGACACCATCTCGCGAGGGTCGTACTCGTGAGGGTCGTAGTGCTCGCGTCATCGGAGGCCAATGCCTCCCTCCCGGCCGGGACCGGATTTCTATTCCTCGCTTCCCGCGTCGGGGTGGCAGAGGGCGGGGTCCAGCTCGATCTCCGGTGCGTCGCTCCACAGCTCCTCGAGCTTGAAAGTCTCGCGGGCTTCGGGATCGAAGATGTGCACGATGGCGTCGTTGGCGTCGACGAGCACCCAGCGCCCATCGTTCATTCCCTCGATCCCGAGCGGGGCCTCGCCGGTCTCCTTGAGCTTCTTCACGACACCCTCGGCGATCGCGCGAACCTGCCGGTCGGAGCCGCCGCCGAGCACGATCAGGATGTCGGTGTAGGAGGTAAGGAGGCTGACGTCGAGGGCTACCGGCCGCAAAGCGCCGCGCTCGAGTGCCGCCTCGACGATGAGGCTCGCCTTCCGGGCTCTCTCCTTCGTCAGCTCCGGATCGATCTTCGGGGCTTCGTTCTCCTGCTCTTCGGGCGCGGGCTCCTGAGCTTCCTGAGTCTCCTGCGCGACTTCTTCCTCACTCACACACTTCTCCTCTCCCCCTCGGTCACACCGGGGAGCGTCTGCGTCGTGTAGCACCTGCTTGCCATCAAGGCAGGGCCCATGCGCTCCGGAACGAGATCCAGTACGTCCTCGCCCGCCCGTAGCCGCGCTCGAATCTCGGAAGACGAGATGTCGAGGGCATCGATCTCGACCAGCTCTAGCCTCGATCCCGACTTCCGATGTCGCCCCGAGCGGCCGTCGGGGGCGATCTCGACCTGGTCTCGTGCAAACTCGGGCAGCCACTCGGTCAGGGTCCCGCTCGATATCGGGGGCCGACTCGTGACCGCGATGTCGACCATCGCGAATATTCGCTCGGGCTCCCGCCAGCTCCCCATTTCGATGAAGGCATCGTGGCCGAGAACGAAGACGATGCGGTCGGGAGCGTGTTTCAGCCGCAGGGCTTCGAGGGTCACGACCGAGTACGATGCTCCGCCGCGTTCGATCTCGATCGGATCGACACTGAAGAGTGGATTGCCCTCGACGGCGAGCTCGACCCAGGCCAGGCGCTCTGCCGCGGGTGCAATCGGATCATCGGCGTCCTCGGTCTTGTGAGGAGGTCGGGCGCACGGAACGAAGATCATCTCGATGAGTCCGAGTGCCTGCGCGACACACTCGGCCGCGCGCAGATGACCCCGGTGGATCGGATTGAAGGTCCCCCCGTAGACTCCGATCCGGCGCTCGCCGCGAGCTGCGCCCGGATTCGTCATTCGCGCAGCTGACCTTCTCCGGTCAGAACGAACTTCCGGGTCGTGAGCCCCTCGAGTCCCATCGGTCCGTAGGCGTGGAGCTTCGAGGTCGAGATCCCGATCTCCGCGCCGAGTCCGAGGCGGAAGCCGTCTGCGAAGGCGGTCGAGCAGTTCACCCCCACCGTCGAGGAGTTGAGGCGCCGCTGCCACGCCAGGCTGTTCGCGTAGTCGTTCGTGACGATCACGTCGGTGTGGTTCGAGCCGTATCGCCGGATGTGCTCGATCGCGGCGTCGAGGTCGTCCACCACCTTCACAGCGAGGATCTTGTCGAGGTATTCGGCCGACCAGTCGGCTTCGTCGGCGCTCTTCGCCTCGGCGAAGAGCGCGCAGGTTGCGGCGTCTCCTCGGATCTCGACCCCCTCCTCGTGCAGCGCCTTGAGGACGTGCGGCAACACTCCCTTCGTCGCGTCGCGGTGGCAGAGGAGCGTCTCGAGCGCGTTGCAGACCGCCATCTGACGCAGCTTCGAATCTATCGCGATTGCAGCCGCCATCTCGGGATCCGCCGACGCGTCGAGATATACGTGACACACACCCGCGTCATGGGCGATGACGGGAATCGTCGAGTTCTCCATGACCTTGCGGATCAGCCCGGGGCCGCCGCGGGGAATCATGAGATCGATGAAGCGATTCGCTTTCAGGAGCACATCGATGGCCGCGCGATCGGTCGTGGGGACGATCGCGATTGCGGCTTCCGGGACACCGACGTCGCGGGCCGCGGCTCGCAGCACCTCACCGAGGGCGAGGTTGGAGTGGATCGCCTCCGATCCGCCGCGTAGCACCACCGCATTCCCGGCCTTGATACAGAGCGCTGCGGCGTCGACGGTGACGTTGGGACGGGATTCGTAGATCATCGCGATCACGCCGAGAGGGATCCGCATGCGAGAGACCCGCAAGCCGTTCGGGCGCACGACACTCTCGCTGATCTCGCCGACGGGATCGCTGAGGTTCGCGACGTCGCGCAGACCCTGGAGCATGTCTTCCCACTTGCCTCCGGCGAGAGAGAGCCGATTGACGAGAGGCTCGGCGATCTCCCTGGTACGGGCTTCGTCCATGTCCCGCCGATTGGCGGCGAGGATCTCCTCCCGAGCCGCTTCGAGCCGCTCGGCACTGCGCAGCAGCCAGGCGTTCTTGGTTCCCGTGTCGAGATCGCCGACGGCCTCGGCCGCCCGTGCGGCCCCCTGGGCGAGCCCGAGAATCTGGTTTTCGAGGTCCATTGGGTTCATCCTATCCTGCGGAGGTCTACGGTGCGGCGGCCAATCGTGCGGCGGTCTGAACGAGCGCGTGCGGGGCTAAGCATCCAGGATGACTAGATCCTTGCGGTGGATCAGCTCGTTACCGTTGGAATAGCCTAGCACTCGCTCGATATCCTGCGTCGCGAGCCCCTTGATGCGATCCGCCTCCTCCGACGTATAGGCCACGAGGCCGCGGGCGATCTCGCGGCGCTGGGAGTCGATGCAAGAGACCGTGTCCCCCATCTTGAAGCGTCCCGAGACCTGCACCACACCCGCCGGCAGCAGGCTGCGTCGCTTCTTCAGCGCGCGACTCGCACCATCGTCGAGCACGAGACTGCCTCGGGTCCTATTCGTGAACGCGAGTTTGTGCTTGCGGGCCGAGATGCGTGCTCCAGGTAGAAAGAGGGTGCCCACATTCTCGCCCGCGAGGACCCGGTGCAGGATGTCCTTCGGCTTTCCGTTGCAGAGCACCATCGTCGTGGCCGAGCGTGCGGCCGTCGCGGCCGCCTCGAGCTTCGTGATCATGCCTCCGCGCCCGAAGTTGCTCCCTGCGCCCTGGGCCGCCTTCCTGATCTCCGGGGTGATCTTCTCGACCCGATCGATCAGGGCCGGCCGGGGCCGCCCCGCGACCGGGGCCTCGGCGTAGAGACCGTCCACGTCGGTGAGGATGATCAAGAGGTCGGCGTCGACCATGTTCGCGATGATGGCCGATAGATTGTCGTTGTCGCCGAAGCGAATCTCCTCGGTGGCGACGGTGTCGTTCTCGTTCACGATGGGGATCGCGCCCAGGCGCAGGAGCTCGTGCAGGGTGTGGCTTGCGTTGAGGAAGCGCTCTTCGTCCTCGAGCCCCGTCCGAGTCAGGAGCAGCTGGGCGACGTGTCTGCCGCTCTTTGCGAAGCGCCGCTGGTAATGCTCGAGCAGGCCGATCTGCCCTACCGCGGCGGCGGCCTGCATCTGGGGGATCGTAAGGCTTCCTCCCTCCCAGCCGAGCTTGCGGCTCCCGACCGCGATCGCCCCCGACGAGACCAGAACGATCTCCCGCCCCTCGTCCATCAGGAGTGCAACCTGGGAGGCGAGCTCGCCGAATTTGCGCGGCTTCAGGACACCCTCGCGCGTCAGTGTGGAGGAGCCGATCTTCACCACGATTCGTTTCGCCCCCCGAAGAGCGGCGCGCGGATCTCGCGTGCTCACGATCCGGCTCCTTCAGCGTCGCTGTCGTCGCTCTCGCCGCTGGAGCCCAGCGCCGGGTCGCTTGCCGCGGTTTCGTGGGTCGTGGCGGTCTCGGTCTCTGCCGCGTCGCCCTCGTCCGGATCGATCGAGTCGAGCGTCACGAGCATGCGATCGACGAGCTTCGCGCAGCCGGCTCCGGTTGCGCCCGAAATGTGCTCGACCTCGATCCCCCGCGCCTCGAGCTTTGATTCGAGCTCGGCGAGTGCGCCGGAATCGCTCACGAGATCGACCTTGTTGAGCACGACGATCTCCTTGCGCTCCAGCAGCTCCGGGCGGTAGCTCGCCAGCTCATGCCGCAAGGTCTCGTAGTCGGCGATGAGGTCGCGCTCTTCGAAGAGCAGCGCGCCGCAATCGAGGAGATGGACGATCAGCCGGGTGCGCTCGATATGACGCAGGAAGCGATCCCCCAGCCCGGCTCCCTCGCTCGCCCCCTCGATCAGCCCGGGAACGTCGGCGACGACGAAGCGCCGCTCGCCGCGTTCGACGACCCCGAGCGAGGGCACGAGGGTGGTGAAGGGGTAGGCGCCCACCTGGGGCCTGGCGGCGGAGATACGGCGCAGCAGGGTCGACTTGCCGGCGTTCGGAAAGCCCAGCAGTCCCACGTCCGCGAGCAGCTTGAGGGAGAGGCGAAGCTGGCGCGACTCTCCCGGCTGGCCCGACTTCGCGAAGCGCGGCGCCTGGCGGGTCGAGGTCTTGAAGCGGGTGTTGCCGTGGCCGCCGTTGCCGCCCTTGCAGACGACGAAGCGCTGGCCGTTCCGGGTGAGGTCGACGAGGGGCTCGTGCTCGTCTTCACCCTCACCCTCACCCTCACCCCCACTTCCGTCGTCGTAGACGATTGTTCCGACCGGGACGCGGATCTCCACGTCCTGGCCGTTGGCGCCCGTCATGTCTCGGCTGCCCCCGGGCCGGCCGTTCTGGGCCTTGATCTCGCGTCGGTGCCGGATGTCGAGCAGGGTACGGAGATTCGGGTCGGCAACCAGCACCACGGCGCCCCCGCGCCCGCCGTCGCCCCCACTGGGGCCACCCATGGGCTCGAACTTGGCGCGCCGAAAAGAAACCATCCCATCGCCGCCGCGGCCGGAACGGACCGTGACGTGGACTTCATCGACGAAGTTCTCTTTGGCGCTCATGCCCGTCTCCCGCAGCACTGGCGTGGAAGCAGCAACGATAACAGGGTGGCGTCACGCTGTGATGGCGTGGCGCGCACTCCTCCCTCTGCCGGCGAATCCTGCGGGCCGGCGAGGGGCGTGAATTGGAACTTGCGGAGGGAGCTGCTGGAGAAGCTTCGCGCGGCCCGAGCAGGGAATCCTTCGAATCTCACTCGGGGCCTGGCGTGGCCCGATTCCCGGGCGGGCTTCCTACTCGACCAGGTCGATGTGGGCGGTCGTGCGGCCGCTGGTCTTCCCGTAGCGAACCACGCCATCGACGAGCGCGAAGAGCGTGTAGTCGCGGCCCAGCCCCACGTTCTTGCCGGGGTGGATCCTGGTTCCGCACTGACGCATCAGGATGTTCCCCGCCACGACCTGCTGGCCGCCGAAGATCTTCATGCCTCGGCGCTGACCATTGCTGTCACGCCCGTTCCTGGAGCTTCCCTGACCTTTTTTATGCGACATTTCGATGACTCCGGGGCTCTCAGCCCTCGATGCGATCCACGAGGATCTCGGTGTAGCTCTGGCGATGGCCCTGCTTGCGGCGATAGCCCTTGCGGCGCTTCATCTTGAAGACGGTGATTTTGGGATGGCGCCCCTGGGCGGTGATGGTCCCGACGACCTTGGCCCCTTCGACCCGAGGGGTCCCGATCTTGACGTCGCCTTCTCCGCCCAGCATCAGAACATCGCTGAGCTCGACGGTCTCACCCACCTCGCCGGCGAGCTTCTCCACGCGGATGGCTTCGCCCGGAATCATCCGAACCTGCTTCCCACCCGTCTCGACCACGGCGTACATTATCACTCCTCGACTTTCTGGGGACCGGGGAGTATCCGCGATTCGGGTTCCTCGTCAAGCACTTCCGCGACAGCGAGGGGCTCGGACCGCAGACCCTTCGCCAGAGCGGCCGACTTCTCGTTCCGTTTTTCGTCCCGCTCCTCGTCAGCGGGCTTGCCCGAATCCATCGCGAGTGGCTCCTGGGAGACGGCTGCCGATGCCTCCGGGCTTCCACCGCCCGAATCTCCAGGCTCGTCACTCGAAGCAGAAGGCCCCACGGGGGCGACGGAGGAAGCGGAAGAGGGCTTCCCGTCCTTACGCTCGTCGGTTGACGGCGCGGACGCGCTCGACTGCTGGGATGACGAATCGGTCCCTGACGCGGATTCATCGGCCTCCGCCGTGTTCGAGGCCGTCGCGGAGATCAGGCTGGGGGCCTCGTGCATCGCTTCGTCGAGCTCATCCAGATCCTCGGCAGGGGCCGTTTCAGTCTCTGCGGTCGCCGTGTCCCGGCCTCGACCTTGACCGCGCCCCCGCCCTCCCCGCCCTCGTGAGCGCGACTTGGATTGGTTGCCCGAACTTTCGGCTTCCTTCTTCTCCTTGGGATCGACGAGCCAGCGCAAGGGAATCGTGACCTTCGGCCCGGAGTCGAGGGACATGACCTCGTACTGCTCCTGGTGGAGACCGGGCCGGGCCCGCACCTCGATCTCGCGCCCGAGTTCTTCGCCGAGGTCCGAGAGCGCCGAACGTCCCGCGGTGAGGAGCTGCTCCGCCACCAGGGGGCTCACCGTGATCGCGATGTGACGCCCACCGAAGCGCGGCAGATCGTTGCGGATCTCGCGCAGCACCTTGAACGCAACGCTCTTGCGCGAGAGCACATAGCCCCGACCCTCACAGTGAGAGCAGGGCTCGCACAGGGTCTGGAGCAGATTCTCCCGCGTGCGCTTTCGCGTCATCTCGACCAGACCGAGCTCGGAAATCTTGAGGATGTTGGTGCGAGCCTTGTCGGCCCGAAGGGCCTCCTGCAGCGCGCGATACACCTTCTCCCGATTGCCCGCCGAATCCATGTCGATCAGATCGATGATGATCAGACCGCCGATGTTTCGGAAACGCAGCTGGTAGACCACCTCGCGCACCGCCTCGAGGTTGGTCTTGAAGATCGTCTCCTCGAGGTCGCGCTT
>CBDUYG010000116.1:0-8358 GCA_965371385.1 uncultured Myxococcales bacterium
CGCCTCGGCTCCCCGCTCCGTCGGCTCGTAGAAGCGAGCTCCCGCCAGCGAGTCCGGCAGGTTCTCCGCCTCGACGAAGCTGTCCTGCGCGTCGTGGGGATACTGATAGTCGCGTCCGTATCCCAGATCCTTCATCAATCGGGTCGGAGCGTTTCGCAGGTGAAGCGGAACCTCGGGTGAACCGGTCGCATCCACCGCCGCGAGCGCCTGATCGAGGGCCTTGTAGGCCGCGTTGCTGCGCGGCGCGCAGGCGAGGTAGGTGGCCGCCTGGGCCAGGGGGATCCGGGCCTCGGGCATTCCGAGCCGATCGACCGCCTGGTAGGTCGCGTTCGCGAGGGGGAGGGCGGCGGGGTCGGCGTTCCCCACGTCCTCCGAGGCGAAGATCAGCAGACGGCGAGCGATGAAGAGGGGATCCTCTCCGGCGCGGATCATGCGCGCCATGTAGTAGAGCGCCGCGTCGGGGTCGCTGGCCCGAAGACTCTTGATGAACGCGGAGACGACGTTGTAGTGCTCCTCGCGGTCCCGGTCGTGGATCAGCATGCGCCGCCCCGCGACCTCGCGCACGACTTCCGGGGTCAGTAATGCATCCGGCAGGCCCGAGCTGCGATGAACCGCCACCGCGGCTTCGAGCAGGCCGAGGGCGCGCCGGGCGTCGCCGTCCGAAGCGAAGACGATCGCAGGCAGGGTATCGGGATCGACCTTCAGGTCGGCGCCCGCGAGCCCCCGCTCGGAGTCGCTGAGCGCGCGTTCGAGGAGTGCGAGGAGTGCCTCCTCTGCCAGGGGCTCGAGCGTGAGGACGCGGCAGCGGGAGAGCAGGGGGGCGTTCACGGTGAACGAGGGGTTCTCGGTGGTGGCGCCGAGCAGGGTGACGGTTCCGGCCTCGACGTGGGGCAGCAGCACGTCCTGCTGGGCGCGATTCAGGCGGTGGATCTCATCGATGAAGAGGAGGGTGCGAAGCGCGACCCGGCGAGCGCGCTCGACCGCCTCGCGTATTTCCTTGACCCCGGCGACGACCGCCGAGAGAGGCTCGATGCGTGTATCCCGGGTCTCGGCGAGCAGCCACGCCAGGGTGGTCTTCCCGCTTCCCGGCGGCCCCCAGAGAATCAGGGAGGGCAGATCGCCTGCCTCGACCATGGATCGAAGGGCGCTCCCGCGGCCGACGAGCTTCTCCTGTCCGATCATCTCGTCGAAGCTGCCCGGCCGCATGCGATCGGCCAGGGGAGCGCGGGCGTCGAGCCGGCGTCTGGGCCGGTCGGGGAAGAGCTCGAGGGAGGAGTCGTCGGGCATCGGGCTTCGAGCGTAGCGCCGGCATCCGGCCGAGGGCATGGCGTGCCCTTGAAAGACGGCGCGTAGGTGGGATCATGGGGGCTCTCGTGTTCGTTCCGCGTCTGCGAGACTCGAGATCGGGGTGTTCTTCGAATCGCAGTTCGGGGCCGAACCGAGTCGAAACGGGGTCAAGCGGGACCGAACGAAGTCGGACGAGGCCCGCAGGGAGAAGAGCTCGCAATGGAGATCCACTCGATCGGCGTCTGCCTGAAGCCCGGCCAGCCCCAGACGGGCGGGCTGTTGGAGCGACTACAGAAGTGGGCTCTCGATCACGACGTGCGCGTGGTCGTCGACGAGGAGGCCGCCCACGCCAGCGACCTCGCGCCGACTCCCCGGCGCGATCTGTGCGCCGAGGTCGATCTGATCGTCTCCCTCGGCGGCGACGGCACCCTGCTCTCGGTCGCCCGGGCGGTCGGCACCCGGCGGGTTCCGATCCTGGGGCTCAACCTGGGCAGCCTCGGCTTCCTCACCGAGATCAACAGCAACGAGATGGAGGATTGCCTCGAGCGTCTGGTCACCGGGGATTTCGAGATCGAGTCGCGCATGCGCCTCGAGGTCCGGGTCGTGCGCGATGGCGAGGAGATTGCCGAGTTCCTGGCGCTCAACGACGCCGTGATCGCAAAGAGCGCGATCTCGCGCATGATCGACCTCGTGACCCACGCCGATGGCTCGATGCTCACCACCTATCACGCCGATGGTCTGATCGTCTCGACACCGACGGGCTCGACCGCCTACTCGCTCTCGGCGGGAGGTCCGCTGCTGATGCCGGGCCTCGAGGCCATCGTGCTCACGCCGATCTGCCCCCACTCGCTCACGCACCGGCCGGTGGTCCTCGATCAGGGGACCCTCATCGAGTCGGAGCTGCTGCTCGAGCGGGAGCAGCAGGCGACCCTCACCGTGGATGGGCAGGAGGGGATCGAGCTGCGGGGTCACGATCGCGTGATGATTCGGCGGTCCCCCTTTCCCGTCGAAATCGTCGCATCCCCCTTCCGCAGTCGCTATGAGATCATGCGCGCCAAGCTGCGCTGGGGGGAGCGATGATCGAATCGCTGCGGATCGAGCAGGTCAAGATCGTCGAGCAGGCCGAGCTCGAGTTCGGCCCGGGCTTCAATGTGCTGACGGGCGAGACCGGCGCCGGCAAGTCGATCATCCTGGGAGCCCTCGAGCTGCTGGCCGGTGGCCGGGGCTCGCCGGACGCGGTGCGTCAAGGAGCTCAGGGGGGCACGCTCGAGGCGGTCTTCCGCACCGAGGGGTTGCCCGACTTCGAGGCCGAGCTCGCGGAGCGCGGATTCGACTTTCGCGGCGCCGATGGTGAAGAGGGTGACGAGGGCCACGAGCTGCTGGTGCATCGGACGGTATCTCGCAGCGGTCGCAGCCGGGCCCGGGTCGCGGGCCAGCTGGTTCCGATCTCGACCCTGGGTGAGCTGCTGGGTGGCCGCATGGAGATCGCGAGCCAGCACAGCTCCCAGACCCTGCGGCGACCGGAGCATCACGGGTTGCTCCTCGACAACGCCGGCGGTCTGCTCGAGCTGCGCTCTCGGGTGGGCGAGCGCCACGCCCACCTGCGCGCCATCGACGCAGAAATCGACGCCCTGCGAAATCAGGACGAGGAGCGCGAGCGTCGGCGCGACTTCCTGGCCTTCCAGGTCGACGAGATCGATGCCGTCGAGCTCAGCGTCGAGGATTACGCAGCGCTGGGCGCGGAGCAGGGGCGGCTCGGCCATGCCGAGCAGCTGCGCGAAGACGGCGCCGCGCTCGTTTCGCATCTGTCGGGAGACGAGTCGGCGGTCGGGGCCGCGAATGCGGCCGATCTGATCGCCTCGGCGGCACGTCTCGCCGAAGGGCTCGCGAAGCTCGACCCCGCGCTCGAGCCCCTGGCCGAGCGGCTCGCGAGTACGGAGAGCGATCTCGCAGAGATCGCCCGGGACTTCGAGCGCTACGCGGATCGCATCGAAGCCGACCCCTCGCGACTCGCTCGGGTAGAAGAGCGCCTCGCCCAGATCGAGAAGCTGCGTCGCAAATACGGCGGAAGCATCGAGGAGATCCTCGAGTTTCGCGATCAGGCCGCTCGAGAGCTCGCGACGATCGAGGGAGCCGGGGCACGCGAAGGCGAGCTTCGCGAGGAGCGTGACGAAGAGGCACAGCGACTCACGAAGGACGCGGCCAGTCTGAGCAAGGGACGCAAGAAGGCCGCGCGCGAGCTCGGGAAGAAGGTCCAGACGGCCCTCGCCGACCTCGACATGGCCAACGCCCGCTTCGAGATCGAGCTCCAGAAGGCCGCCCACTCCCCGGACCTTCCCTGCAGCTCGGTCGGCGCCGAGGTCGCGGAGTTCAAGTTCTCGGCGAACGAAGGTGTTCCCGTCCAGCCCCTCCAGAAGGTGGCTTCGGGCGGCGAGCTCTCTCGCGTCTTCCTCGCCGTGAAAAGCGGCCTGCGCAAGGCCGGCGCCGGCATGGTGCTCGTCTTCGACGAGGTCGATGCTGGCATCGGGGGGCGGGCAGCCCAGCGCGTGGGCCGCGCCCTCGCCGAGCTTGCCCGGCACCATCAAGTCGTCTGCATCACTCACCTGCCCCAGATCGCTGCCTTCGCTGACGTTCACTTCCGGGTCGAAAAATCCGAGCGGGACGGAATCGTGAGGGCCGGAGTCAGCCGCCTCGACGAGCAGGGCCGGGTGGAGGAGGTCGCTCGCATGGCCGGCGGCGAGAAGATCACCCGGGCGACCCTCCAGCACGCTCGGGATCTCCTGCGGGAAAGCTCCCTGATCTGAAGCGCGCGTGTTGCTTGCGCCCTCGGGGACCCTCACTTCTCGGCGACCCGAGTGAAAGAAGGGGGTCAAGGCTCCCGATCCCGGTTCCGATGAACTCAGTACGAAGGTAGGCCGGAGCATTCCAGTGGGACCGGTCACGCTCTGTGATCTGCGGAGGGTCCGATGGATCAAGCCAGTGGTGAAGCTCGGGCCGGCGCACGCTCGCCGGTTCCTGCCGGTGGCTCGATCCAGATCCAGTCGGGGTTCTACGAAGGGCTCGAGGTGGTCCTGGACCGCGATTGGCTGGTGATCGGAAGAGGCCGAGGCGCGGACGTGATCCTTGCGGAGGCAACGATCTCCCGGGCGCATGCCGCGATCGGATTCGATTCCGGTGCCTACTTCGTACAGGATCTGGGCAGCACCAACGGCACCATGGTCAACGGTTCAAAGGTCGATCGGCAGGAGCTCAAGGGCGGAGACGAGATCCGCATGGGGCGGCTGGTCGTTGGAGTGACCCTCGGCTGAGAGCGCGACCTGAGAACCAGGTCACTCGACGCCATGGGTAGGAGTCGTAGAGGGAATCCAAAGGATTCTCCAGCGCAAGTCTGGTTTGGCGGGGAGTTGGCGGAAATATGAAGCACTACACCCTGATGTTGATCGGTGACGAGCGTTCGCCGGTTCGTCGCTTTCAGATTTCTGGATCCCGAATCAAGCAGTTTGCTTGGATCGTCGCGATCGTTGTTCTCGTGCTTGCCCTCGGTAGCTGGGACTACCTCCGTATGCGGGTCGACAACCGCGAGCTCGACGGCCTGCGGGTCAAGACGGCCGAGCAGACCACGGAGATGGAGGGCGTGCGAGCCGCCATCACGAAGATGGAGCGCGAGATGCACGCCGTGCGAGAGCTCGAGCGCAAGGTGCGGATCATCGCCAACCTCCCCGGAGCGGCCGCCGTCGGCGGCGCCGAGGTGACGGAGCTGGCTCCCGCGGTCGAGCCCGGCGATGCGGTCGAGAGCGAGCCAGCCCTCCCGGCCGGAGTGCCCCTCGACATTGGAGTCATCGAAGGCAGCGCGCAGCCCGACCAGCGGAGCTCCCTGCGCGGATCCCTGCCGACGGACCCCAGCCTGACCTCCGAGAAGGCGCAGATCATGCGGCAGCTCGAGGGCGAGGCCCAGGACATCACGATCAGCGCGGAGATCCAGAGCGTGAATCTCGAAGACCTGCTCTCCCAGCTCGAGAACAAGCGAAATCGACTCGTCTCGACGCCCTCGATCTGGCCGGCTCGCGGCTGGCTCACTTCCCGATTCGGTCCCCGGGTCTCTCCCTTCACCAATCGACGCCAGATGCACGCCGGCATCGACATCGCGGCCGCGAACGGCACCGACGTCATCTCGCCGGCTCACGGCAAGGTGGTCTTCGCCGGTCGCAAGGGCCCCCTGGGCAACGCGGTGGTGGTGGACCACGGCTTCGGAGTCCGCACCCTCTACGGCCACAACTCGGAGCTCTTCGTCGAGAAGGGAGCGAATGTGGATCGGGGCCAGGTCATCGCCGCGGTTGGGAGCAGCGGGCGCAGTACCGGCCCTCATCTCCACTACGTCGTCGAAGTGGATGGGAAGGCGCGAAACCCCCTCGATTATATTTTCGACTGAGCGATGATATAGGCTCAGATTCGAGCAGATCTGAGGCAGCTGCCCCCGCGGGTGGCTGCCATTTCAATAGGATCGCCGATCGATCGATCTACACCTGATCCTCGAGGGGCGAACTCTCCTGCAGTCTCTCCTCGCTCGGGAGCGTCTCGGACCCGATGCAAAGAATACTCAGCAAAGTCTTCGGCACCGCCAACGACCGATTCATCAAGCGCCTGCTTCCGGAGGTGGAGAGGATCGCCTGCCTCGAGCCCGAGCTGGAGAAGCTCTCGGATGCCGAGCTCGCAGCGAAGACGCCCGTTTTTCGCGAGCGGCTGAGCCAGGGGGAGAGCCTCGACGATCTTCTTCCCGAGGCCTTCGCGGTGGTGCGCGAGGCTTCGAAGCGAACCCTGGGCCAGCGTCACTACGACGTCCAGATGATGGGCGGCATCGTGCTGCACCAGGGCCGCATCGCGGAGATGAAGACCGGTGAGGGCAAGACCCTCGTCGCGACCTTGCCTTCCTATCTCAACGGCCTCGCCGGAGACGGCGTCCACATCGTCACGGTCAACGACTACCTCGCCACCCGCGACGCCGAGTGGATGGGCGAGGTCCACCGCTTCCTCGGGCTCACGGTCGGGACCCTCGTCCATGGGCTCAGTGACGAGGAGCGCCGGGTCGCCTACGAGTGCGACATCACCTACTGCACCAACAACGAGCTGGGCTTCGACTACCTGCGCGACAACATGAAACTCTCGGCCGACAATCGCGTACAGCGCGAGCTCAACTTCGCCGTGGTCGACGAGGTCGATTCGATCCTGATCGACGAGGCCCGCACCCCACTCATCATCTCCGGGCCTTCGGAGGAGAACACCCAGCTCTATGGCGTCGTGAACCGCGTGATCCCGAACCTCAAGGCCGGTACGAAGGGGGAGCCGTCGAAGGGGATCGAGGAGACCGGGGACTACTGGCTGGACGAGAAGTCGGGCAGCGCGACCCTCACCGAGGCGGGCATCCACAAGCTCGAGGGCCTGCTCGGGATCGATAACCTCTACGCGCCCGAGATGCTGCCGGTGAACCACGCGGCCAGCCAGGCGCTGGTGGCCCACACCCTCAAGAAGCTCGACGTCGACTATGTCGTCAAGGTGGGCGAGAGCGGCAAGAAGGAGGTGATCATCGTCGATGAGCACACCGGCCGCATGATGCCCGGCCGGCGCTGGTCCGACGGCCTCCACCAGGCGGTCGAGGCGAAGGAGGGGATCCAGGTCCGCAGCGAGAACCAGACCCTGGCCTCCGTCACCTTCCAGAACTTCTTTCGCATGTACGATCGCGTCTCGGGCATGACGGGCACCGCCGACACCGAGGCCGAGGAGTTCGCGAAGATCTACGACCTCGACGTCACGATCATGCCGACCCACCGCCCGCTATCGCGCGACGACTCTTCCGACGTCGTCTTCAAGTCGAAGCGAGAGAAGTTCAACGCCGTTGCCGACGAGGTCCAGGTGCGGCAGGAGCACGGCCAGCCGGTGCTCGTCGGCACGATTTCGATCGAGACCTCGGAGATGCTCTCCCGCAAGCTCAAGAAGCTCGGGATCAAGCACAATGTGCTCAACGCCAAGCACCACGACCGCGAGGCCGACATCGTCGCCCAGGCGGGGCGCAAGGCCGCGGTGACGATCTCGACCAACATGGCAGGCCGCGGCACCGACATCGTGCTCGGCGGCAACGCCGAAGCGATGGCCCTGGTCAAGTGCCGAGGCGACAAGGAGCACGAGGATTACGTCTCGATACTCGCGAAGTTCGAGGGCGAGTGCGCGGCGGAGCAGAAGGAGGTGCTCGAGGCGGGAGGGCTCCACATCCTCGGCACCGAGCGCCACGAGAGCCGCCGCATCGACAACCAGCTACGCGGCCGCGCCGGACGCCAGGGCGATCCCGGCTCGAGTCAGTTCTTCCTCTCCCTGGAGGATGACCTGCTGCGCATCTTCGAAGCGGACCGGGTCAAGAATCTGTGGGATCGGGTCGGGGTGGAAGAGGGCGAGGCCATCGAGAACCGGATGCTCTCCAAGGTGATCGAGAACGCCCAGAAGAAGGTCGAGAGCCGTAACTTCGACATTCGCAAGCATCTGCTCGACTACGACGACGTCATGAACAAGCAGCGTCAGGCCTTCTATGCCAGGCGGCTCGGAGTGTTGACCGCCGACGACGTTCACGAGGAGGTCGAAGAGATCGTCGAAGGTATCGTCGTCGGGATCCTCGCGGACCACTGGCCCGACAAGGGTGATCCCGAGGGAGAGAACCTCGACGAAATCTCCGCCGCGATCGAGAAGCACTTCGGCGTCGTACTGACCGCCGACGAGCCTCCGCTGGTGGGCGAAGACGGCAAGCCGATCCTGGAGCGCGACGAATTCGGCCGTCAGCTGCTCGACATCCTGCTCGGCGTCATGAACGAGAAGAAGGATCGTTGTGCCGAGATGGCCGAGGAGTACAGCGGCCTCAACTATCCCAAGTTCAGCTGGTTCGAGCGCGACATCATGCTCCAGGTCCTCGACAGCCAGTGGAAGGATCATCTCCACACGATGGACGGCTTGCGGGAAGGCATCGGTCTGCGCGGCTATGCCCAGAAGGATCCCAAGGTCGAGTACCAGCGGGAGGGCTTCGCGCTCTTC
>CBDUYG010000117.1:0-8290 GCA_965371385.1 uncultured Myxococcales bacterium
CGGCTTCCGATTGGCACGACGCGACTCCCGCCGAGATGACGATCCCCTCGACGATTGGCGAGGAGCGAGAGACCAACCCCTTCATGCGCTCGGCCAACGCCGAGGAGCTGGGTGAGCGCCGGCTCATGAAGGACAGCTTCTAGATCCCCGGTCTCGCTTCGCGCTCGCATCCCGCGCGCGATCGTCCGCTCGACCATTCACTCGACCTCCCACCCGACCATCCACCCATGAGGCCCGAACCATGAGCCAGGAATCCGATCTCTATTTTCGCCAGATCCCCGTCGGCGAGATGGCTAACTTTGCCTATCTCATCGGCAGCCTCTCGTCTCGGGAGGTACTCGTCGTCGATCCTGCCTGGGCGGTCGACGAGTTGGTCGAGCTGGCCCAGAACGAGGGCATGACGGTGAAGGGAGCGCTCGTCACTCACTACCACCAGGATCACATCGGCGGCAGCATCTTCGGCCTCGAGATCCAGGGACTGAGCCGATTCCTCGAGCTCGCCCCCTCGCCGATCCACGTGCACAAGAGCGAGGCCGACGGGACCGCCGGTGTGTCGGGCATCCCGGTGAGCGAGCTCGAGGGGCACGACGCGGGAGACACAATCGAGATCGGCGGAGTGACGGTTCGCCTGCTCCACACTCCGGGACATACCCCCGGCTCCCAGTGCTTCCTCGTCGAGGAGCCCGGCCGGCCCGGCGTGCTCGTCTCGGGGGACACGCTCTTCCTGGGAAGCTGCGGCCGGGTCGACCTGCCGGGGGGAGACCCCGAGCAGCTCTACCACAGCCTGAACGACACCTTGAAGAAGCTACCCGACGAGACCCTGCTCTATCCCGGGCACCTCTATGCGACCGAGGGCCAATCGACGTTGGGAGAGCAGAAGGCGACGAACCCCTTCATGCGGGTGACGTCGCTCGAGATGTTCCTCTCGTTCATGGGGCAGTGATCGACGCGGAACGCCCTGCCCCCGGGTTGCTGGCACACACCCGAGGCTCACTCCTGCCAGCGAGGGACACGCTCGAGGGTGCCTCCGGCGCCGATCGTCTCCGCCACTTCCGCGAGCTCGTCGCGCATGGCTCCGCGCCACTCGAGATCCTCGAGGCTCTCGAGGAGAGGCACGTCCCGGCGCAGGGTGGCGAGCTTCTTGTAGAGCAGTGCGGCCTCGCGCTCCGCTTCGAGATTGGCGCTGAGCGCTGCGGCTCCGCGTACCTTGATCCCCCACTCTTCGACGTCGGCGGGGATCGCCTCGATCGTTTCGAAGCTGCCGAGGACGCTCGCGCACGACTTCTGCCCCCAGCGCGCAATACCCGGGATCCCGTCCGCGCGATCGCCCATCAAGGCGAGGAGGTCGGGGATCGAATCGGGACCGACGCCCCACTTCTCTCGCACACCGGCTTCGTCGATGATGCGATCACGCATGCGGTCCTCGAGCACGACGCGATCGCCGACGACGCACTGGGCGAGATCCTTGTCGGGCGAGAAGATGATGACCCGCTCGACCCGGGGATCCTCGACCCAGCGGGCGGCCGCGGTCGCCAGGGCATCATCGGCCTCGAACTCGACCATCGGCCAGACCGTCATCCCAAGAGCCTCGGCGACCTGCTCGGCGAGGGGGAACTGGGCCCACAGGTCCGGCTCGATCCCTTCGCCGGTCTTGTAGCCGTCGAAGAGATCGTTGCGGAAGGACTCGATCACGTGGTCGAAGGCGATCGCAACGTGGCTGCAGTCCGGCTGGCGCAGCAGGGCCACCATCGAGCGCAGAAGCCCGCGAGCAGCCCCCACCTCCCGGCCTCCGTGCATCGCGCCAGGCGCACCGTAGTAGGAGCGAAAGAGCTCGTATGTGCCATCGATCAGGTGGACGTTCATTCGCCGAGTCTAACGCGATTCGTGCGACGGTTTGCCAGTGACGAAGGGATCCGGATATAGTTCTCGCGAGCCTGACCTGGAGAAGGAGATCGGAAATGGCCAAAAGTGTCGAACGAAGCGAGAGCGGGATGACTAGCCGAGCCCTCATCGCCGGCGTCTGCGTGCTGCTGGGTTGGGCGGCCACCGCTTCCGCCTCGGCCGACGAAGGCATCACGCGTACGCCCGCTCCCGAATCGGCTCGGATCTACTTCATTTCGCCCGAAGATGGCGCGACTCTCACGAGCCCCGTCACCGTGCGGTTCGGACTCTCGGGTATGGGGGTGGCACCGGCCGGCGTCGAAAAGGCGAAGACGGGGCACCACCACCTGATCATCGACAGCGAGCTTCCCCCCCTCGACCTCCCCATCCCCAATGACGAAAAGCGGCGGCACTTCGGCGGCGGGCAGACGGAGATCGAGCTCGAGCTCTCGCCCGGCGTCCACACTCTGCAGCTCCTGCTCGCCGATTACCGCCACATTCCCCACCAGCCGGCGATCCAGTCCCAGCGCATCACGATCACGGTGAAGTAGAGAAGAAGCGCTTCGGAATCCCGATGCGACACCGCCGGCCCCGATTTCGGAGCCAGGCGCTATCTCGCGACAGGTGGGTTTGCGAGATTGCTTCTAGGGAATCACCAGCTCGAGGCCGACTCCGGGATCATAGATCCGTTCTCCGATCGCCCGGGCGTTCTCGAAGAAAATGACGTCCCAGAAGTGGGGCGCGCCATAGTAGAGTTCGGAGACACGCGCGAGATTCTCCCCCGAAGCCAGGCGGTGAAGAGTTCCGGGCTCGGCAGGGCTCCAGCCTTCGCGCGCTGGGACGACCGGATCTCCAAGCGTGCGGCACACGATCGAGCCGCGAAGCATCTCTTCGAAGCGTTCGATCGTGGGCCGGGCTCGAAAGCGCTCCTCGGCCTCGACGTGGAGCCTTCGCGCGGCAGCGGCCAGGGCGTCGAGCGAGCGGTCGATCAGGCCTGGATCGACCAGAACCAGGAAATCGTCTACCAGATACAGAGTCTCGCGAATGGCGGCATGGCAGGGATTCGCTTCCAGAAAGACGAGCTGCTCTTCCAGGGCCCGCTCCCCCTGGCGTGACAGCGCAACCACGTCCCGATGCGAACGATAGCCCTGCCCGCTCGCCGTCTGGACCGCACTCACTACGGCTGAATGGGTCCGTCTCGTCCGGCTCGCGATACTGGCGCGAAGCAGCTCGAGGTGATCCTCCCGGCTTTCTCTTTCGAGGCGGCGAGCGAAGCGCTGAAGCCGTTGTAGTTTGCTTGCAAAGAGATCGCTTCGCGAACTCTCCGACATTTCGTCCCGGAGCCAGACGACGTAGTTGAAGGCCTTGTCCGATTCGATGTCGTCGATCACGTTGAGCAACCGGTGGAACTCCCTTCCGGACTCCATCGCGTGGGCCTGAAGATCCATCCGTCCAGAGCTCTTGCGAATACTCGGACTCGATTGATTCACGATCTCCTCCTTCAGCCCCCTGAGTGGGCGAGATCAATGGTGGCGGAACCGGCGTTCGATGGCGAGGTGCCGGGGAAAGCCGGCTCGGCCGGCCTCCGCAAGGCTCACAGATCGTCGGCCCTCGAGTGGAGATTCGCAACGATTACAGCTACTTTCGTGCGTCGATGGAGACACTGGACTGGCAGGGCTGGCTCACCATCGGGGTGATCTTCTGCATCGTCGCCGCGCTGGTTCGCGGGATCGCGGCGCCGGACCTGATCATGATGGGGGGACTCTTCTGCCTCGCCCTGGCCGGAGTCCTCACGCCTCAGGAGACTTTCAGCGGCTTCGCCAACCCCGCCATGGCGACCATCGGCGCCCTCTTCATCCTCTCCGCCGCAATGCGCGAGACCGGCGCCCTCGAGCTCACCCTCGGCCGACTCTTCGGCCGCTCGACCCGGGAGCGCGGCGGGATGGTCCGGACGCTGCCGGTACTCGCGGGTCTCTCGGCCTTCCTCAACAACGCGCCAATCGTGGCGATGATGACTCCGCTCATGATCGACTGGGGCCGGCGCAACCGCATCTCGGCCAGCCGGATCTTGATTCCGCTGAGCTACTCGACGATCCTCGGAAGCATCATCACCGTGATCGGCACCAGCGTCACGCTCACCGTGGCTGGCCTGGTGATCCAGTCGGGTATGGAGCCGCTCTCGCTCTTCGAGCTGGCGCCCGCGGGCATTCCGATCTGCCTCGTCGGACTCATCTATCTGATCTTCATCGCGCCACGACTCTTGCCCGAGCGCAGCGATCCCGCGTCCGAGGTCGGCGAACATCGGCGCGAGTACACCGTCGCGATGATCGTGGAATCCGGCTGCCCGCTGGCCGGCCAGAACATCGAGGAGGCGGGGATGCGCAACCTTCCCGGGCTCTTCCTCTTCGAGATCCAGCGTGACGATCGCGTCATCACGCCCGTCTCCCCCAACGAGGTCATCGATGTCGGCGACCGCCTGGTCTTCGCCGGAGCGGTCTCCACCATCGTCGATCTGCAGCGGATCCGCGGACTCGTGCCGGCGGGAGACGAAGACGAAGCGGCCCGCAGCAGCCCGCTTCATCGGCTCTTCGAAGCGGTCGTCTCCCGCTCGTCGCCGCTCGTGAACCGCACCATCAAGGAGGCGAACTTCCGTTCGACCTACGGCGGCGCCGTGATCGGCGTCCACCGAGGCGGCGAGCGCGTTCCCGGGAAGATCGGCGACATCGTGCTGCGGCCGGGCGACACGCTCGTCTTCCAGGCCACTCCCCACTTCGCGCATCGGCACGGCAACAGCTCCGACTTCTATCTGGTGAGTGAAGTTCCCGAGTCGGGCGCACCCCGCCACGAGCGCGCGTGGTTCGCAATCGCGGTATTCGTGGCGATGGTCGTCCTCGCGGCGACGGAGATCGTCCCGATCTCGATCGGCTCCTTCGTGGCCGGCGGCATCTTGATTGCGACACGCTGCATCACGGGCCCCCAGGCCCGGGGCGCCGTGCACATCAACGTGCTCGTCGTGATCGCCGCCGGCCTCGGAATCGCGACGGCGATCGAGAAGACCGGCGCCGCCGCTGCGATCGCTCACCTGATCGTCTCCCAGTCCAGCCTGCTCGGGCCGGTGGCGGTGTTGGCAGCGATCTACCTGGTTACGATGGTGATGTCCGAGTTCCTGCACCACGCTGCATCCGCCGCGCTGATGTTCCCGGTCGCCGTAGCGGCGGCGAACGAGGTCGGTGCAGACCCGAGAGCCTTCGTGATCGCCGTGGCCCTGGGAGCCGCCTGCGCCTTCGCTTCACCGGTCACCTACCAGACCCACCTGCTCGTCTACGGTCCGGGAGGCTATCGATTCACGGACTTCGTGCGGGTCGGTCTCCCGCTCGACTTCATCTGCGCCGCGATCGCGATCACGTTGATTCCAATGGTCTGGCCCCTCTGACGGCCGAACCGGGCCCGGGTGCGCCCTCCTTACCCGATCCCTGCGAGCGGGGGCTTCCGTACCGGCAGGATGCTAGCCCTCGAGGGTCTCTTCGAAGATCCGATGAATCTCGTTGATCCGCTGATCGAGATTCTCCCGCGACCAGCCATCCGTCGAGATGGGTGGATGGACGACGACCTGAATCGTCGCGGGCCTGATCACGATGGCGTTCTTGGGAAGCGCATCGAGCGAGTTTCGAAACACGACTGGAACGATCGGAACGCCGGCCTGCATCGCGGCGTGGAACGCCCCCTTCTTGAAACGCCCGAGCCGGGCCGTCGAGCTGCGTGTACCCTCGGGCGCGATCATGAGGGAGAGCCCTTCGCGCAGCGCCTGTACAGCGGGTTTCATGGCAGTCGCCGCCTTGCCGCGGCCACCCCTCTCCACGAAGACCGTGCCCGCGGCGCTGAGGAGGGGGCCCAGCAGCGGGTTGTCCCGCAGCTCCGCCTTGGCAACGCCGACGACGTCCCGCCGCAACAACTTGGCCATCAGAACCGGGTCGATGTTGCTCTGGTGATTGTAGATGAACACCGCCGGCCGCTCGGCCCAGACATTCTCCTCCCCCTCTACCTGGAGTTCGACGCCGGTCACCGCCGTGCTCAGGTCACTATAGGTCGAGAACCAGAGGTCGAGCCCCTTGCGCAGACTGCCGGTGGCGAGAGCGGCGGGCACACCCACCATGGCCGCCGGCGCCATGGCACCGAAGGAGAGTCCCAGGCGCATCAGATCCCTCGCTCCCGGCCGGCCTCGGCTTTCGAAACGCAGCACCGGCCAACCCTTCCGGGTGGCGAGACGAGAGAGCCTCGAGTCCGGGTTGATCAGCCTCGGGTGTCCGACACGCTCCAGCAGGGAGACATCGTCGTAGCTGTCGGAATAGAAGTAGCTCTGGTCGAGGTCGATTCCCTCCTGCTCCGAGAATTCGCTCGCCGCATCGAGCTTGCCCTCTTGAAAACAAGCCGGGCGGACCACCCTGCCGGTAAAGCGACCCTGCTTCATCTCGAGCTCGGTGCACATGACATGCTCGATACCGAGCTCACGCGCGAGCGCGTCCACCTGGAAGTGAGTTGCGGAGGAGACGATCGCGACGGTGTGGCCCCGGCGCTGGTGTGCCTCGACGAGCGCCCGCGACTCGGGAAAGATCTCCGTGATGAGCCGCTGCTCGAAGACGCGTTCCCCGATCTCGGCCAGCTCCTCGGCGCTCAGGCCCTCGAAGTTGAACGCGGTCTCCTCGATCAGTGTGGGAAAGCTGGTCTGCCGCATTCCAAAGCGCACGGCCGCTCGGGTCGATTGCACGAGATTTCCAAGAGAGAGCGATCGTGAGGAGAAACCGTCCTGGAAGAAGGCCGCAGCGGAGTAGCCTGCCAGCAAAGTCCGATCGACGTCGAAGAAGGCGCCGATCTTGGGGTCGGCCGGTGTTCGTTCGATGCCACGAGTCAGTGCCGCGTTGGGTCCGGTCACGAGTCTTTCCCCTTTCCTTCGGATTCGCTTCCCGCTGCACGAGATGGTTCGACGAAGGCCGCATCCACCTCGCCGAGTCGTTCGAAGTCGTGACGGCTGCGATCATTGGACCGGCTCATATCCTACCCCTACCCCTACCTTTCGGCGCTGCAGATCGACGGACGCACGGGGCGTCGATCTCTCAGGAGATCGCGATGCCCGCTGCGCGAGCTGCTGCCAGGGCCTCGATCGCATCGACCCGATTGATGACCTTGCGAATCTCTTCCGCAAACGCCCGGCGCCCCTCTACGAGCTCCTCCGGCCGCCCCTCGAGCAGACCCCGATTGCGGGCCAACCGCACTCCGGTGGCGAAGAGCACGTTCGAAATCGACTCGGGGTTGCGAATACGTCGCTGAAGCGCGTACTGCCGCCCCAGGGCAAGGCAGCCCTTCAGGAACTCGTCCTGATCCTCGAGCGGAGCTGCGCCCATCGCGACCAGCCGATCTGCCACCACGGCATAGGACTCGAGGAAGGAGCGGAGGAAGCGGTGGGCGTTGAGGGGGCGGATTCGCCCCACGAGTTCGCGAAGTGAATCGCCGTCGGCGAGGTTCTCCTCCTCCCAGCGCGGGGCGTGAAAGGCGAGCTCGCGGCGGATCTCGCCCTGGAAGATCATCTTTTCCGAGAAGAAGAACTCGAACTTGAGCAGGTCTCGCAGCCGCATGACCTCGGCCCAGAATTCCGCGCGCCTGTCGCCATCGTCGACCTCGCCGGCACGCAAGAGCGCGAGCTCGGCGATCGCCGTATCGACGAAGAAGTGAATCACCGTGTTGCGGTAGTAGGCGGCGGCGATGTGTTGGTCCCTTCCGATCCCGTAGACGATCTCGGGACCTTCATCGAAGCGCGTCAGCACACCGTTCGCGACGAGAGGGTCGAGCACGACGCAAAGATCCTCGTTACTCGTCAGCTCGACGGGCTCGGTCGTCGGAAGCTCCCGCTGCACGACGTAGTCGGCCAGCTCACGATAGGCGTCCCCGATCTCGCTCAGGCTGAGGGCTCGATCTCCCCGGCCGAGCAGGGCGAGCATGGCGAGGGAGGTGGGTGTCACCGGCGTGGCGCGATTGATCCGATCGCAGATACGGAACGCGAGCTTCTGGACCGCGAGATCGGGGCCACCTGCGAGAGAGTCTTCCCGCTCTTCCGATGAGCCCAGCTCCTTGCGCAGGGAGAGGGGCTCGCCGAAGCGCATGTCGATGTTCCCGTACTGGCTCCCCAGCCGGCGCAGGAATCGAATCAGCCAGCCCAGGGACTCTCGTTCCTTGTCGCCTCCGAGCTGTTCCGACGCGTAGTCGCTCACATCCGATATCCGGTCATAAGCGATCGAGACCGGAATCAAGATGACATCCTCGCTCTTACCCCGGCGATAGGCGTCCACGACATAGCTGAGCAGGCCGTAACGAGGCGGCAGCAACTTACCCGAGCGCGACCGTCCACCCTCGATGT
>CBDUYG010000118.1:0-8242 GCA_965371385.1 uncultured Myxococcales bacterium
GGCGAGCTCAGCACCACCGAGGAGTCGGTGATCGATCTCGGGATCGTGGGGATGCCGATCGCGAAGGTGCTCTCGATCATCCCCGACACCGAGGACGCGATCCTCACCGCCATCTCCAGCCTGCGCGAGCGGGGACTCGTCACCTTCGATCGCTGACCCGGCGCGATCCCCTCCCTCTCGAGCGTGCTCCTTCCGCTAAGCTGCGGCGTTGCCGTGGCTGGTGCGCGCGGCCAGGAGGAGGACGCTTGTCATGACCACCAGCGAGCAGGAGGATTTCGGTCGTCTCGACGGGCGGACGGCCCTGATCACGGGAGCCGGAAGCGGCATCGGCCGCGAGGCTGCGATCCTGATGGCCCGGGCCGGGGCCGCGGTGGCGGTCTGCGATCGCGACGCCGAGGGCG
Source organism: uncultured Myxococcales bacterium (assembly GCA_965371385.1). GTDB lineage: Bacteria > Myxococcota_A > UBA9160 > UBA9160 > UBA4427 > CBDUYG01. Next base: position 402 of record CBDUYG010000118.1, read on the forward strand.
GGAAAGAGACCGCCCGGCTCGTCGAGGCCGCGGGTGGCCAGGCGTGCTTCGTACGGGCCGATGTCTCCCGGGCCGCCGATGTCGAAGCCGCCGTCGATGCGGCTCGCTCGCTCACGGGCGGTCTGCACGTTCTATTCAACAACGCGGGCATCTTCCCAGCGGAAGACGGATCGCCGACGACCACCCCCGAAGAGGTCTGGCACCAGGTCATCGACGTCAACCTCAAAGGCGTGTTCCTCGGCTGCAAATACGGGATCCCGGCGCTACTCGAGTCGGGCGGCGGCTCGATCATCAACACGGCTTCCTTCGTGGCGGTGATGGGCGCGGCGACCTCCCAGATCGCGTATACGGCGAGCAAGGGGGGAGTGCTGGCGATGACTCGCGAGATCGCGGTCGAGTATGCGCGACAGGGGATTCGCGCCAACGCCCTGTGTCCCGGCCCTGTCAATACTCCGCTGCTCGAAGAGTTTCTCTCGGACCCGGCCGAACGCGCTCGGCGCATGGTCCACATCCCGATGGGGCGTCTGGCCGAGGCATCCGAGATCGCCCGGGCCGCGCTCTTCCTGGCGTCTCCGTCCTCGTCCTATGTCAACGGTGCGACCTTCCTGGTCGATGGCGGAATCACGGCCGCGTATGTGACTCCGCAGTAGGGAACCCGGGGAGGGGAGTCACTCCACGGAATCGAGCGCGACCGGGTTCAGGATCTCCCGGCTCAGTATGCGGCCCGAGCGGTACCGCGTGCGCATGTCGATCGTGCCGTCACCGTCGACGTCCTCCTCGCGCACGCTCACCTCGCCCTCGGCGTCGAACTCCTCGAAGCAGTCGAGCCGGCCGTCCCCCGACGTATCCCGGGCCTCTCGCTCGAGCTGACCCTCGCGGTAATGATATACCTGGTTCGGTATGCCGCTGCGATTCGCGTCGATCTCGACCCGCTCGATATCGGCTCCTCCCTCGGCGTAGACCATATGCAGACGGGGAGCCCCGCTGCTCTTGTCGTCCTTCCAGGCCTCGCGTCGCTCGTTCTGCGAGTAGGCGACCCAGTGGTCCGGATGACCGTCTCCCGTCTCATCCGTCTCCCGCAGCAGAGCGACTTCGCTGCCTTCGGCGAAGTAGTAGCGGGCAATCAGGCCGCCGTCGGGGCCGTAGAGAGTGCGACTGTCGATGTCGGCGTCGGTAAGGCGGCTTGCCAGGCGGGGACCCTGGGCGTCGGGGTCGCGGATCTCCGAGGGGCGCAGCTCCGAAAGGACGGTTTCGCCGGGCGCCCGCTCGCTGTCTTCGAGAGCGGAGATGACCGCCAGCATCGAATCGCGTCGGCGCTTTTCCTCTCGAAGTTGGAGCTCGGTACGGCGCGCTTCTTCGCTGCTGAGCGAATCCTGGAGGAGCGAGGGGGCCTCGCGGTGATGCCACTGATCCGGCTTCCGCTCGGAATTGCTTCGCCTGGAGAGCTCCTGCGACAAACGGATCGAGCTCTCGACGTCGTTCAGCATCGAGCCGGCGCTCTGGTTGTCGGGATCGATCTCGAGGGCTCGCTGGAGATGCTCCCTCGCCGCGGCCAGCTGGCCTGCCCGGATGGCTTTGCGACCACGATCGAGATCCTGCTCGATCATGAGGTCGAGCCGCGGAAAGAGACCGCGTACCTCGCGGTTGCTCCAAACACCCTCCGGCCCGGCTTCGCTGGTCTCGAGGGCGACCTTCAAGCGCGGCACGGCGAGAGCCGCCTCGAGCGCGCGGGCCACCACCTCTCCCTGGCAGTCCGAGGGATCTTCGATCACGACCCGGACCTGCTCGACGGCCAGGGCGGGGGAGAGGCCGTTGGCATAGCCCGCACGCAGCCACGCGACTGCGAAGGGGCCGTCGCTGGTGGACTCGTCGCAGAAGGCCCGGTCGAGGCGCAACGATAGTGCCGGGGATCGGATGTGTGGGCCGAGCCAGCGCAGGACTTCGGGCACGCTGGTGACGGAGCTCTCGACCTTCCCCCGATCGAGCACCAGAATCGCTGCGCCGGGGAATCGCACCGCGATTCGCTCCTGCAGGCGCTCGGCGGCTTCGCCTGCGGGCCAGCTCTCCGGTACCCGATTGGTTGCCCAGGGGCCGTCGGGATCGCCTCGCGACGGCGGCGGCAACAGGATGACGAGAAAGCCGTCGGGGTCACCCGCCGCGATCATAGGTTCGTCGGAGAGGGGAGAGGACGGGGGCGCGTGCTGCAGCGCCAGCTCCTCGTGCAGCCTGGCCTCCGAGGGGCGACCGAGGTCTTCGAGGATCTCGGCACGCAGGCGGTGAAGCTTGGCGTCATGGGGCTGGTATCGGAGCCCTCGCCCGGTCGCTCGCAGAGCCGAATCGAGTCGCCCCTGCTCGATCAACTGGCGGGCCTCGACGAGGCTGCGGCGGGCCAGCAGCTCGCGGCGCTGCTCCGTCAGCTCGATCCCCGGCAGGCTCTGGGGCACCCCGGGCATGCAGCCGACCTCGGCGAGGCCGCAGAGCGCGAGCAGAAGCCCGAGCACGAGGCTCTTTGATCGCAGATCAGAGCGATCCATTTCGAAGCACCGTCATCGAGGCTCCCCGCCTTCCCCCACGACTATTGTCGGTCAGGTGGTGCCCGCGGACCAGCATTTCGCGGCCGGGGCGAGCAGAAGCCGTGTCGGGACTGCTGAATGTCTAGATCGGGCTGAGGCGGGGATCTTCGCCGCGCTGGAGCAGGGTGTCGCGGACGTATCGCGCGTCGTTTCGCTCGGGATAATCGATGTTGTAGTGGAGGCCTCGGCTCTCCTTGCGGAACTGGGCTGCCCGGGTGATGAGGGAGGCAACGGTGGCGAGGTTGCGCAGCTCGATCAAATCGGGCGTCAGCTGGAAATCCCAGTAGTACTCGTTGATCTCCCGCTTGAGTAGCTCGATGCGGCGCTGGGCCCGGGCCAGCCGGCGATCGCTGCGCACGATGCTCACGTAGTTCCACATGAAGCGGCGCAGCTCGTCCCAGTTCTGGGTGATGACGACGGCCTCGTGGCTCTCGGTCGCGTCCCCCGACTCCCAGGCCGGGATATCTCCCGGAGCAGACACCTGGGGAAGCCGTTCGAGGGAGTGGCGCGCCGCCGCCTCGGCAAAAACGAGGGCCTCGAGCAGGGAGTTCGAGGCCAGCCGGTTGGCTCCGTGCAGCCCGGTGCAGGCGACCTCGCCCGCCGCGAAGAGGTTGGGCAGATCGCTCTCGGCGTCGAGCCCGGTCCGCACGCCACCGCAGCAGTAGTGCATTGCCGGGACGACGGGGATCGGCTCGCGCGTGATGTCGATTCCGAAGTCCATACAGCGATCGTGGATGGTCGGGAATCGATCGCGCAGGAAGCCCGGATCGAGGTGGCTGATATCGAGGGACACGTAGTCGTCGCCCGAGCGTTTGAGCTCGGTGTCGATCGCCCGGGCCACGATGTCGCGGGGGGCAAGGTCCTTCATCTCGGAGTAGCGCTCCATGAAGGCTTCGCCCGCGCGGTTGCGCAGGATGCCCCCTTCCCCGCGAACGGCCTCGGAGATCAGGAACGACTTTGCCTCCGGGTGAAAGAGGCAGGTGGGGTGGAACTGCATGAACTCCATGTTGGCCAGGGTCGCGCCGGCGCGATACGCCATCGCGATGCCGTCGCCCGAGGCGATATCGGGGTTGCTGGTATAGAGGTAGACCTTGCCCGCGCCGCCCGTCGCCAGCAGGGTGATGGGGGCGACGAATCGCATCACCTCCCGAGACTCCGAATCCAGCACGTAGCAGCCGAGAGCCCGGTTCGGCTCCTTGCGCCCGGCCTTGTGGGAGGTGAGGAGGTCGACCGCACAGTGATCTTCGAAGAGTTCGATGTTGGGGCTGGCCGTGGCTCGGGCGATCAGCGCTCGCTCGATCTCCCGGCCGGTGGTGTCCCGATGGTGGAGGACTCGGCGCCTGCCGTGCCCGCCTTCCCGGCCGAGGTCATAGCTGCCCGGTTGCGCGGGCTGGCTGAGGTCGAAGTTCACTCCCAGCTTGAGGAGGCGGTCGATCGCCGCCGGTCCCTGCTCGACGACCGCCCGGACGACCTCGGGATTGCAGAGGCCTGCCCCCGCGTTCAGGGTGTCGCTCATGTGCTCTTCGAAGCTATCGCTGGGATCCACGACGGCGGCAATTCCGCCCTGGGCCGAGTTCGTGGCCGAATCGGCCGTGCGCCTCTTCGTCACGACCCCAACGTGGCCGTGCTCGGCAACCCGCAGGGCGTAGACCAGCCCCGCGATCCCGCTTCCGACGACGAGAAAGTCGAAATCGCGTCTATCCGACATATCGGGGGGGCCTCCGTGAGAGCCTGGGCAGGCAGCGCGATCGGGGTCTTGCGGGATCCCGGCCGGGTTTCAGGTTCGAGCGAGCGCGCGCGGGTCGCTGGATGATGTTCTCGTACACGGACGCGGCCTTGCTGGTGCATTCCTTTGTCGCAGTGCCTAAGGCCGACGGAGAAAAGCTCCGATGATCGTCTGAGGTGACGGATGTTACCGCCCGCAGGCACGCCGATGCAATCGGTGCCCCTGGGGGAAGGTGCGATTCTAGTGCGGCTGGCCTGCTGGATGAGGCAGGGGGGTAGGGCGGCTGCGCGGACGCGGTTGGATGCCAATCATACTGGAGTGGTGCGTTGCGGAGTTGTGGAGTCGATCGAGGTGTCGGGGCTGACGAATCAGCCAGAGGTGCACCGGTAGCCCTGGGGCTTGCTCTGGTGCTCGCTCTGCTCACCGGCAGCCCTCGCCCCGCGGCCGCGAACAACGTCATCTACCGCTATATCGACGATCGCGGGGTCGTGCACTTCAGCCAGCTTCCGCGCGACTCTCGCTTCCACGCCGTCGAACTGCGCCCCCGAGGCCTGACCGTGAGCCCCGCTGCGCGGCCCAGCCGGCCGATCCATCACGGCTACGACCGGCTCATCATCCGATCGGCCCGGCAGTACAGCCTCGAGCCGGCCCTGGTGAAGGCCGTGATCGCGGCCGAGTCGAACTTCAGCCGGGTGGCGGTCTCGCGCGCCGGAGCCCAGGGGCTGATGCAGCTGATGCCGGCCACGGCCCGGGACCTCGGGGTGAAGGACCCCTTCCATCCCGTGCAGAACGTCTCCGGGGGCTCACGCTACCTGCGCGAGATGCTCGACCGCTACGGCGATCTCCACCGCGCCCTGGCGGCCTACAATGCAGGCCCCAAGGCGGTAGACCGCTATCATGGCGTGCCCCCGTACCCCGAGACCCAGGCTTACGTGAAACGGGTACTGAATTACTATCGCGGCTATCGGGGGGAATTCGATCAGTGAGCGAGGCGCAGCCGAGCAACTCGGGGGGGATCGAGGCCTCTCGGATCCGACCGATCGACGAGTTCCTGAACGGTGAGTGCCGGGACCATGAGCCCCGGAACGACCAGCCCATGAACCAGAAGGATGAGATGGCCGAATCGAGCAACACCCAGAGCCTTGCGGAGGCTTCGGCGGGCCCCACGGCTCAGCAAGAGCGGGCCTTGAATATCCCCAACATCATCACCCTGGTGCGCATCGGTGTGGTGCCGGTCCTGCTCTTCCTGCCGCTGATGCAGAGCCAGTGGGCTCGCCAGCTCATCGCATGGCTCTTCATCGTTGCGGCGCTCACCGACCTGCTCGATGGCTGGATCGCGCGCTCTTGGAAGATGGTGACGCGCCTCGGGAAGCTGCTCGATCCCCTGGCGGACAAGCTCCTGATCTCGACGGCTCTCATCATGCTGGTCGTCAGCGAGCCGAGCACCAACTCACCGGGCTGGTGGGAGCGCTGGGCGATGGCGAGCATGGCGGTGATCATCATCGGCCGGGAGCTTGCGGTGACGGGGCTGCGGGGCATCGCCTCGGCGGAGGGCGTGATCGTTGCCGCCTCCGGGCTCGGCAAGCTCAAGACCTTCGCCCAGAATATCGCCGTCATCGCATTGCTCTTCCACTACCCGATGCTCGGGATTCCCACGTACGAGGTCGGGATGGTGATGCTCGCGGTCGCAGCGGTCCTCACGCTCTACTCGGGCTGGGTCTACTTCGCGAACTATTTTGGCTGGAGAGAGAGCAGCTAGGCGAGAGTGTGGGCGATCGGTTTGTGCGCGGCAGAGCGTCTCGCGCTCCGCAGCAGCGGAAGACCGAAGGCTCTCTCGCGTCGGTCCGGCCGGTCGGAATCGACCGCCGCGACGGCATCTGGGGTTCGGCGGATCCGCAAGGATCGAGGGCGCCGGATGGATCGAAGGAATTCGGAGGCGTACGAGTCATGAGTCGTTTGAAAGAGCTGGCCCAGCGGATCGATTCGCGCGAGGCACGCATCGGGGTGATCGGGCTGGGCTACGTCGGCTTGCCCCTTTCGGTGGAGTTCGCCAAGGCGGGCTTCGACGTCACGGGGTTCGACATCGACGCCGGCAAAGTGGACTCGATCGAGGCCGGTGTCTCGTACATCGAAGACGTTCCGGGGGAGGATCTCGAGGCCGTCCGAAGCGCGGGCAAGCTGCGAGCCTCGACCGACTTCAGCGGGCTCACGCGGCTCGACATCATCAACATCTGCGTCCCGACGCCGCTCACACGCAGCAAGGATCCCGATGTCTCCCACATGGCCAAGGCCGTCGAGGAGATCCGACGACGGCTGCGCTCGGGGCAGCTCATCATCCTCGGTAGCACCACCTATCCGGGCACGACCGATGAGCTCTTCGTGCCGATGCTCGAGGAGACGGGTCTCGTCGTGGGCGAGGACTTCGCGCTGGCCTTTGCGCCCGAGCGAATCGACCCCGCGAACAAGGAGTTCACGGTACGCAACGTGCCCAAGGTGGTGGGGGGGCAGACGCCGCTCTGCACCGAGCTCGCCGGTCAGATCTTCGCGACGATCTTCGAGAAGATCGTGCCGGTCTCATCGACCCAGAGCGCCGAGATGGTGAAGCTGCTCGAGAACACCTTCCGCGCGATCAACATCGGGCTCGCCAACGAGATTGCGCTGATGTGCCAGCGCCTCGGCCTCGACGTCTGGGAGGTGATCGAGGCCGCAGCCACCAAGCCCTACGGCTTCATGAAGTTCCTGCCCGGGCCGGGGCTGGGTGGTCACTGCATCCCGGTCGATCCCAGCTATCTCTCGTGGAAGATGAAATCGCTGAACTTCCCCGCGCGTTTCATCGACCTCGCAACCGACATCAACGGCCACATGCCCGACCACGTGGCCGAGCGCGTGACGGACATCCTCAACCAGGATCGCAAGGCCGTGAACGGAGCGCGCATCCTGATCCTCGGCGTGGCGTACAAGCGCGACGTCGGCGACATGCGCGAATCGCCGGCGCTCGACGTGATCCGCATCCTGGCCTCGAAGGGGGCGGAGATCTCCTACTGCGATCCGCACGTGAAGGAGATCGTGGTCGACGGGGTCCCGTATAGTGATGTCGGCCAGGACGCAGAGGCTCTCGAAGCCGCGGACATCGCCGTGATCCTCACCGACCACTCGGCCTTCGACTACAAGACCATCGCCGAGCATTCGTCGCGCATCTTCGATACCCGCAATGCGACCCGGGATCTCGGGGATGGCGGGGGAAGGATCACGAAGCTGTAGCTGGCGGGGTCCCCATGGGGAGCGGGCAGGGACTTCGTTTGACCTGACCCGAGGATTCTCTCACCGGGAACCTTGAACCCCGGCCCCGAGGCTGCTAAATCCTCGGCTCCCCACAGCATTTAGGGTTTCGGCACGAGTAGCTCAGTTGGTAGAGCATCACGTTGCCAACGTGAGGGTCGCCAGTTCGAATCTGGTCTCGTGCTCCAGCAAAACTTCAACCCCGTCGAGTATTTAGCTTGGCGGGGTTGTTGCGTTTGGGGCTCCCCCACATATTCGTCCCC
>CBDUYG010000119.1:0-8238 GCA_965371385.1 uncultured Myxococcales bacterium
CGGGTCGTCGTACCCCGGCCGGATCTGCGCGGCCGTCACGACATCCTCAAGATCCACACCCGGCGGGTGCCTCTCGGCGACGATGTCGAGCTCGAGCTCCAGGCTCGGGGCACGCCGGGCTTCGTCGGCGCCGATCTCCAGAACCTCGTCAACGAGGCGGCTCTGCTGGCGGCTCGCCGGGACGCCCAGCGGGTCTGCAGGGAGGACTTCGAGGCTGCGAAGGACAAGGTGATCATGGGCGCCGAGCGGCGCAGCCTGATCATGACCGACCAGGACAAGCGCATCACTGCGTATCACGAGGCCGGTCATGCCTTGATCTGCATGCTCACTCCCGAGGATTCGGATCCGGTCCACAAGGTCACGATCATCCCGCGCGGCATGGCCCTGGGCCTGACCCAGACCCTGCCCGTCGAGGATCGTTTCAACTACACCCGCAGCCAGATCATGGCAGTCATCCGTCACGCGATGGGCGGGCGGGCCGCCGAGGAAATGATTTTCGGTCACCTCTCGACCGGCGCATCGAACGACCTCGAGCAGGCGACGTCCTGGGCGCATCGCATGGTCTGCGAGTATGGGATGAGCGACGCGCTGGGACCCGTGAGCTACGGCGAGAGCGGCGGCGACGTGTTCCTCGGCCGCGACATGATGCAGCGCAAGGACTACAGCGAGAAGAAGGCCGAGCAGATCGACGACGAGATCGCGAAGATCCTCGGGGAACGCTACGAGGAAGCGAAACAGATGCTCAGAGACAATCGCGACGTCCTCGATCGAATCGCCGAGGCGCTGCTCGTGCGAGAGACCCTCGAGACGAGCGAACTGGACCTGCTGCTGAAGAACGAGCCCCTGCCTCCGCTGAGCACCCCGGAAGCCTCGAGCCCGGACCCCGTCGATCCGAGTTCGCCGCGGCCGGACGAGCGCGAGCGCGACAGCGATTTCCCGGGCGGCCAGGTACCCGATCCGGAGCCCATGCCGAGTTGAACGGGCGAACCCTCAGGAGGGATCTCACATGATTGAATATCTGTGGGAATTCCTGCAGGACTCCGGGTCGCAATTCGCTCTCGAGTTCGATCCGCTTCGCGACAGCCTCGATATCCTGCTGGTGACCGCGGGGATCTACTGGGTGCTGCTCCTGATCCGCGGGACGCGCGCGGTACAGATCCTGGTGGGCCTGGTAGTTCTGATGGCCCTCAGCCTCGCTTCCAAGTCGTTTGCCCTGGTGACCGTCGGGATGGTGCTCGAGAACTTCCTCGCGTCGGCCGCCATCATCATCGTCGTGCTCTTCCAGCACGATATCCGCCGGGCGCTCGCGCGGGTGGGGCGGGGCTTCTTCCCCTCCGTCTCGGCCCAACAGGAGTCGCAAATCGTCGAAGTGGTCGTGCGCACGGCCCAGCTGCTAGCGGGGGATCGCGTCGGCGCACTGATCGTGCTCGAGCGCGAGACGGCTCTCAGTGACCAGGTCGAGATTGGAACCGTGATCGACTCCGAGATCTCGAAGGATCTGCTGACGTCGATCTTCCTGCCGCGTTCCCCTCTCCACGATGGGGCGGCGCTGATTCAAGACGGTCGCATCGCGGCGGCCGGCTGCATTCTGCCACTGACCCTGCGAACCGATCTGCCCGAAGGCGTCGGAACGCGGCATCGCGCCGCGGTGGGAATCACCGAAGAGACGGACGCCGTCGTGATCGTGGTTTCCGAAGAACGGGGAACGATCTCGGTCGTGATGGGAGGCGAGATGTTGAGCGACCTCGACGCCCCGCATCTGCGCGTGGCCCTGCGTGAGATCCTGGGGAGCGAACGCCGCGAGCTGCCGACGAGCGAGGAGATCTCGCGACCGCTGGAGGTCGCCGAGACTCCCGAGCGCTCGGTCGTCTAGGGGAAGCTGGAAGCTACGATGGCACAACGTTTTTCGAACCTGCGCCCGGGCGCCCTCGTGCTGGCACTCGTGATCGCGATCGTGCTCTGGAGCATCACGCATACCGGCACGAACATCGAACGGGCGTACGACCTGCAGGTGGAGCTTCACGAGCTGAGTGAAGAGCTCGTCGTGACGGATCAGAACCCGGACGCGGTGAACGTGCGCATCATGGGGAGCCCGGCGGCCCTGCGCAACATCGATACCTCGAAGCTCCGGTATCTGCTCGATGTCTCGGGCAGCCGGCCCGGCGACGCCGACTTCGAGGTGGACGTATCGCGCATCCCGCTGCCGCGAGGCGCGCGCATCGTCAGTCGCTCCCCCTCCCGGATCCTGCTGCACTTCGAGCCCCGGGGCCGCAAGGCCGTGGGAGTCCGTGTGGATCTCGCGGGCGAGCCCGCCGAGGGCTTCGTGCTCGAGGGGGTGGAGGTGGTGCCGAATCACGTCTGGCTCACCGGGGCGCGAAGCCAGGTGCTGCGTCTGCGCGAGGTCGTGACCGAGCCCGTGGACCTTTCGGGACTTCAGGCCAGCGCCGAACGCGAGGTGGGACTCTTCCTGGGTGCGGGCAATGTATGGATGGAGAAGCACGAGCCGGTCAAGGTCGTGCTGAAGATCGGGCCGCTGGTGCTGCCGTCGCCCGAGATTCCGGAAGCTGCGGCAAATGAGAAGCTGGAGAAGTCATGAGCGAGCGTTCGAAGAGGATTTTTGGCACGGATGGGGTTCGGGGGGTGGCCAATCTGCATCCGATGACGGCGGAGAACGCCCTGGCTCTCGGTCAGGCGATCGCCTACGTCTTTCGCGGTCAGGGAGGGCGCGACGTCCATCGCATCGTGATCGCCAAGGACACCCGCCTCTCGGGATATATGTTCGAGGACGCCCTGGCCGCAGGCATCACCTCGATGGGCGTCCGCGTGCTCCAGGTCGGGCCGATCCCGACTCCGGGGCTCTCCTTCCTCACGACCGACATGCGCTGCGACGCCGGTGTGATGATCTCCGCCTCGCACAATCCCTATCAGGACAACGGAATCAAGTTCTTCGGACAGGACGGCTTCAAGCTCCACGATGATCTCGAGGAGCGGATCGAGAACCTGATCGGCAGTGTCGAACTCAGTGAGGGCGTGGCGCCGCCCGACTCGCTCGGCCAGGCCATGCGGATCGAGGACGCGACCGGGCGCTACGTCGTCTTCCTGAAGAACTCGTTCCCGCTGGATCTCAGCTTGAACGGGCTGCGGGTGGTGCTGGACTGCGCCAACGGCGCAGCCTACAAGGTGGGACCGGTGGTTCTCTGGGAGCTGGGGGCCGAGGTATTCTCCCTCGGAGTCGAGCCGAACGGTCGCAACATCAACGACGGCTGCGGCTCACTCCATCCCGCACGGGTGGCCGAACGGGTGCGCGAGGTGCGGGCCGATATCGGGATCGCCCTCGACGGCGACGCGGACCGGGTCGTGCTCGTCAACGAGAACGGAGATATCCTCGACGGTGACATGATCCTCGCGATCTGCGCTCGGGATATGAAGCTGCGCAAGACGCTCAAGGGCGACGGCATCGTCGCCACCGTCATGAGCAACCTCGGCCTCGAGAAGAGTCTCGAGCGCGACGGCTTGAGTCTGGTTCGCACGAAGGTGGGCGATCGCTACGTCGTCGAGGCGATGCGCAAGCAGGGCTACAACCTCGGGGGTGAGCAGTCGGGCCACCTCATCTTCCTCGACAACAGTCGCACGGGAGACGGCTTGATGTCGGCGCTCCAGGTGCTGGCAATCATGGCACGCAGCGAGATTCCGCTCTCCGAGCTGACGGAGGGCTTCCAGAGATATCCCCAGGCGCTCCTTGGCGTTCAGGTCGATACGAAGAAGCCGATCGAATCCCTTCCGACTCTGCAGCGTGCGATCCGGGGAGTCGAGGCCGAGCTCGCGGGTTGTGGGCGGGTCTTGATTCGCTACAGCGGTACCGAATCCCTGGCTCGTATCATGGTCGAAGGCGAGGATGACGTGAAGGTCCAGCAGACCGCCCAACATCTGGCGGACGAGCTGCGAAAGGCGCTTGCCAGCGAAGGCGGCTGATGGCGGCCGGGTCCCGAGCGACTCCTCCTCGAGCCGTGAGGAGCGCAGACGAGGAGACGTTGCGGCACGCCGGCAACCGGAGCGCCGAGAGCGGGAGGAAGGGAATGCACGAGACGGGCTGGGCTCTCGCAGACACATCCAGCATGCAAGCCCTCGACCGCTTCAGTATCGAAAGCCTGGGTATTCCGGGCGAGATCCTGATGGAGAGCGCCGGGCGCGCGGTGCTGGAGCGAATTCTTGTCCGGCGCCGGAGTGCTCTTGCTCGTAGAACGGGCGAGGCGGAGCGAGAGGTCCTCGTCGTCTGCGGGGGCGGGAACAACGGCGGCGACGGGCTGGTGGTGGCTCGCCACCTGCATCAGCTCGGTGTGCCGGTTCGCGTGGTGGCCGTCTCGGGCCGCGCTGCGTTCCGCGGGGATGCAGCCGCGAATCTCGCCCGTGCCATGGCGGCAGGACTGGCTGTTCAAGAGGGAGATGACGCGATCGGACAGGCGGCGGAGCACCGACCCGCGGCCGGAATCATCGTCGACGCGGTGTTTGGAACCGGTTTGAACCGCGTGGTCGAAGGTCGCGCCGGAGACTGGATACGCCGGATCAATGATGCACGGAGCTCGGGTGCGTATGTCATCGCCGTAGATCTACCTTCGGGGCTCGAAGCCGACACCGGAGCCGTGCTCGGAGTGGCGGTGGCGGCCGATGAGACGGTGACCATCGAGCTCGCCAAGCCCGGCCTCGCCCAGGAGCCGGGACGCGGCCTGGCCGGGAGAATCTGGCTGGCCCCCATCGGCATTGCCCACGAGGCGCCCGGGGTCGAGATCGACACCTACCTGTGGTCCCGCCGCGCAGCGGGGCACAATCTCCCCGAGCGACCCAGCGCCGGCCACAAGGGCAGTTTTGGTCACGTTCTCGTTGTCGCGGGTTCCCAGGGCAAGACCGGAGCGGCGCATCTGTCGGCCTCGGGTGCCCTTCGAGCCGGCGCCGGCCTCGTCACGCTGGCCTGTCCGGCGGGTCTGGCGGACGTGCTCGAGGTGAAGACCACCGAGGCGATGACCGTGCCCGTGGCCGACACGTCGGATCGCTCCTTCGCGGCAGCGGCTGAGGACGCGATCCTGGCCCTGGCCCACGCGCGAGATGTGATCGCGATGGGGCCCGGCGTGGGAGTTCATCCCGAGGCCCGCGCCCTGATGCGGTCCCTGGCGAAGCGACTCGATCGTCCCCTCGTGATCGATGCCGACGGCCTCAATGCCTTCAGCGAAGAAGAGGGGTTGATCGCCATGCTGAAGGATCGCCGCGCTGCAACGATCCTGACTCCCCATCCGGGAGAAGCAGCGCGTCTGCTCGGATGCTCGGTCGCCGAGGTCAATCGTGACCGCGTGAGCTCGGCTCGTTCACTCGCAGAGAGGAGCGGCGCCGTCATTCTTCTGAAGGGAGCGGCGAGCGTGATCGCGGAGCCGGCGGGGCGCGTCTGGATCAATCCGACCGGTGGCCCGGCGCTCGCGACCGGGGGGACGGGAGACGTCCTGACCGGAGTCGCCGCAGCGTTCCTCGCCCAGGGTGTCGATGCGGGGCGAGCAGCCGCGCTGGCAGCCTATGTTCATGGCGCCGGCGCCGATCGCCTCTCGCGTGAGAAGGGAGAGGGTGGTGTTCTGGCGAGTGAAATCGCGGATGCGTTGCCGACGACGATCATGGAGCTTCGCCGCGAGACGCGCGCGCCCGGGCGGCAGTTCTCGAATGAGGCCGAGCTCGAAGGGGAGAGTCGTGAACGAGACGGATGCGCTCTTCTGCTTCCATTCCCCGGGACCTGAAGAGACCCTTTCCGCTGGGCGAATGCTCGCCGATGCGATTCCCGAGACCGGAATGGTGATTCGGTTGAGTGGCCCGCTCGGAGCAGGCAAGACCGTGTTCGTGAAAGGGCTGGCCCAGGGTCTCGGCCTCGATCCGCGAATCGTGTCGAGTCCCACTTTTACACTCGTGAACGAGTATGATCTCGGCCGCGCGCGGCGGCTGGCTCACGCGGATCTCTATCGAGTAGAAAGCGAGATCGCCCTCGAGGAAGTAGGCTTCTTCGATCTCATGGAGGTGGGTACCATCCTCGTCGCCGAGTGGGGTGATCGTTATCCCCACGCGTTCCCGAGCGATCTGCTCGAGATCGAGATCGTGCGCAAGCGTATGGCGGCGGCCGACGCGAATGCCCGCGAGCTGCAGGCCCGGGCGACAGGAGATCGTTCCCGGTCCGTGCTACGGGACTGGCGTCTGGGCCTGTCCGCCTGAGGCGAGTCGACGCTGAGGTCGGGTAGATGTCGAGTTGATGTCGAGCAGACGTCGAGCTGACGTCGAGCTGAGGACGAGTGAGATGAGTCTGATCGTTCAGAAATTCGGTGGAACGAGTGTCGGCGATCCAGAGCGGATCCGGAACGTCGCCAGTCGCGTCGTCGATACCGTGAAAGAGGGGCACCAGGTCGTGGTATGCGTCTCGGCGATGTCGGGGGAGACCAACCGCCTGGTGGAGCTGGCCGAGGAGCTCGGCGGCGATCGACCCACGCCCCGGGAATACGATGTCCTGCTCTCGACCGGCGAGCAGAAGACGATCGCTCTGCTCGCAATGGCGATCGAGCGGATGGGAACTCCGGCCCAATCCTTCACGGGGGGCCAGATGGGATTGCGCACCGATTCGGATCACATGCGCGCGCGCATCCGGTCGATCGACGTCCAGGCCCTGCGTCGGGTGCTCGATGCGGGGAGCGTCGCCGTGATCGCCGGTTTCCAGGGAGTGGACGACGAGGGAAACATCACGACCCTGGGGCGTGGAGGCTCCGATACCTCGGCGGTCGCCGTGGCCTGCGCGCTCGAGGCCGAGGTGTGCGAGATCTATACGGACGTCGACGGCATCTACACGGCGGACCCCCGCGTGGTCCCGGAGGCCCGCAAGCTCAAGAGTGTCTCTTACGAGGAGATGCTCGAGCTCGCGAGTCTGGGGGCCAAGGTTCTCCAGATCCGTTCGGTCAAGTTCGCAACGCGATATGGTGTACCGATCCACGTTCGCTCCAGCTTCAGCCTGGAGGAGGGGACCTGGGTCACTCGAGAGGAGGACGTGATGGAGAGGCTGGTGGTCTCGGGAGTCACCCAGAATCGAAACGAGGCGAAGATCCGGGTCAAGGGTGTGAAGGATCAACCCGGAATCGCCGGAAAGATCTTCATGCCTCTCTCCGATGCGGGGATCGTGGTCGACATGATCGTGCAGAATCTCGCGAGCGACGGAAGCACGGACATGACCTTTACGGTGCCACGCGGTGATTACGATCGGGCACTCGAGATTGCACACTCGGTGGGGGAGCAGATCGGGGCAGGTGAGGTCGAGGGAAACGACCAGATCGCCAAGATCTCGATCGTCGGGGTGGGGATGAAGGATCACGCAGGTGTGGCGGCTCGCATGTTCGTGGCCCTGGCCGAAGAGGGGATCAACATCCAACTCATCAGTACCAGTGAAATCAAGGTTTCGGTGGTGATCGACGAGAAGTACACCGAGCTCGCGCTGCGAGCGCTGCACGCGGCGTTTCTCGAGGATGGGATGGCCGAGCCCGGCTTGGGATGAGCCGATGGCGGAGACGAAACGAGGAAGAGTGACGAGTCCGCAGGGAAAACGAAGCGACGATTCGGTGGCGCGAGCCGCCCTGCTACTGGGGGCGGTGGTTCTTCTCCTGTGCTGGCCCGAGGGTCCGCCTGAGTCCAGAGCGTGCGATCATCCCGAAGAGCGGGCGGCGAGTGAAGGCTGGACCACGGATGTCGGCTGCCGCGCCGTCGCCGGCACCGCTTCACTTCGTGGGCCCGCGCGGCTCCTCTTCGGTCAACCCCTCGACCTCAACCATGCCGATGCCGAGGCACTCGAGACCCTGCCGGGGATCGGCCCCCGGCGCGCATTGGCTATCCTGGAGACCCGGTCGCGGCGACCCTTTCGCGATACGAACGACCTCGTGAGGGTCAACGGCATCGGCCCCAGGACGCTCGAACGACTCGAGCCCTGGATCCGGGCAGGAGGCGACCTTGACTGAGCCGGTGAACGTCATCTTCGAGCGCGCGCGACGCTTCCTGGGGCAGGATCTCTGGAGCTGGGACGAGCGCAACGAGGGATCTTCGAAATCCAGGCTGATCCGTTCGCTGCAGTTCGTCGTGATGATCAGCGAAGGAGCGGCGAAGGATCAGCTGATGCTGCGCGCGAGTGCTCTGACCTACGTCACGGCCCTCTCCGTGATTCCGCTCCTGGCCGTGGCC
>CBDUYG010000120.1:0-8214 GCA_965371385.1 uncultured Myxococcales bacterium
GGTCGATGTGGGATCGATGTGGGGACGGCGAACGCCACCGGTGACGGGAGTCGAGATTGCGCGTGCTTCGTGTTGCCCTCTTCATCGCAGGATTCACCCTGGCCCTGTCGGGGGCGGGGTGGCTGATCCGAGTGGCACTCGACCGCGCATCGATCGAGCCCCTCGAAACCCGGCATGGGGTCGCCGCCTACTACAATGACAGGATCGAGGCGCTGGGACGTCGCAGCGCGCGGGACATCCATTTCGATGCAGCCCTGCTCGGCGACTCGATGGTGGTGAGCTACCCCGATGATCTCCAGATAGCCCCCATGCTCCAGTTGGAGGTCGCGCGACGGCTTCGAGGCCGGCCGCCGGTCCGCATCCTCAACCTCGGCCTCGCCGGTACCGGGGTCTACGATTACTACTTCATGGCCGATGTGATCGCTGGGATGGAGCCACAGTTGGTGATCATCGAATTCAATCTTCCCTCCACCTCCCAGCGTTTTCGCAGCGCCTTCTCGCGCCCGGAGCTCGCGGGCTGGATGGAGCCCGGGCGCTTCTTCGAGAGCGCCTTGCTGCCCCTGAGTTGGGTAGGCCTCACCTTCGACCGGCTCCTGCTCTACTCCGGGATCGTTCGCCTGGGTGGCTTCGACGCGTGGAGCCGACTCAGCGAGGAGCAGACCCGGGTCGAGGTGGCTCGCAGGGCGCTCCACGAGAAGCTGGCGTTCCGGGTGGGAGCAAAGAAGAACCGCACGCCCGAAGAGATCCATCGCCAACGCACGTTCTTCTGGAAAGCCAGGGAAACCAACATCACCGGCACCGGTCGCTATACCGCCAAGGCCACCCACCTCCACTACGGCCCCCTTCTCGACGGCCTGCGTAGTGACGATCCCAACCTCGTGATGCTCTCGGCCACGATCGAGGCCTTCCGGAGCCGGGGCATCGACGTTCTCGTCTACTCGAATCCCATCAACGTCGACCACATCCGAAAGGTGGGGCTGCTCGACCCGGACAAGCTCGAAATCAGTCTCGAGCACATCGAGCAGGCGGTGCGCGGAAGCGGCGCGACCTATCTCGATCTTCACGATGCGTTCTCCGATGATGCGTTCCGCGATCAACCGGGGCACTTCGCCTTCGAGGGAGAATTCAACGGTCCCGCAGAGCTCGCCAGGCTGCTGGCACCTTCCGTCGTCGCGAAGGCGCGCGCCGCCGCGGGAAAGCCGCGCTGATGCTCTTCAATAGCTTTCAATTCGCGATCTTCTTCGCGATGGTGCTCTGCCTGTACCAACTCGTCCCGCGCAGCCGGCGGGGCGGGGTCCTGCTGGCTGCCAGCCTCGTCTTCTACACGCTCTGGATTCCCGCCTACCTGCTCCTCCTGCTCGCCGACCTCGCCGTCAACTACGCCCTGATGCGCGCCATGGTGCGCAGCGCACGCCCAAGGCTCTACCTGGCCGCCTCGATCGTTTGCACGATCGGACTGCTGGTTCATTTCAAATATTCTGCAATGGTGATCGAGGCCCTGGCCCCTGTCCTCGCCGCAGGCCTCGGATGGACCCCCGATATCCCGCAGATCTTCCTGCCGCTGGGGATCTCGTTCTACAGCTTTCAGATCATCGCCCTGAACGTCGACATCTACCGCGGCGTGTCTCCTCCCGTCACGAGCTTCGCGCGCTACTCCCTCTTCATCTCCTTCTTCCCTCAATTGATCGCGGGGCCGATCCTGCGTGGCAGCGAGTTCCTACCCCAGCTCGAGCGCGGCGGAGTCCAGAGCAGCTCGAGAACGCGACGCGGCCTGTGGCTGATCGCCTCCGGGATCGGCAAGAAGGTGATCTTCGCCGACTTCCTCCTCGCCCCCTTCGTCGATACGGTCTTCGTCGGTCCCGAGACGGCCTGGGCGCCCTTTCATCTCATTGCGGTCTACAGCTTCGCGTTCCAGATCTACTTCGACTTCTCGGGCTATACCGACATGGCACGGGGGATCGCGCTGCTGCTCGGGTTCGAGCTGCCCCTGAACTTCACCGAGCCCTACCTCTCGCGGAGCCCCGCCGAGTTCTGGCAGCGCTGGCACATCACGCTCTCGACCTGGCTGCGCGACTACCTCTTCTTCTCGATGGGGGGCGCGAGCCGGGGATCCACCCGAGCGTCGTTCAACCTCTTTCTGACGATGCTGCTGGGAGGGCTCTGGCATGGCGCCGCCTGGACCTTCGTGCTCTGGGGTGGGTACCAGGGCATCTTGCTGGTCCTGCACCGGACGACCTCGCCCATGCTCGCGAAGGTCGCCCCGGCGTCCCCGAGCGGCCGGCGGATCTGGAACGTTCTCTGCGTGATCGTCACCTTCCACCTGATGTGCATCGGATTGATCTTCTTCCGCGCCACCTCCTTCGCGGACGGCCTGACGATCCTCACGAGCCTCACGACGACCAGCTACATCCACGGCTGGCCGGCCATGCAGATGGGCATCGTCGCTCTCTGTATGCTCCTGCACGCACTCGAGCGGGTGCTGCGGCTGCGCCTTCCCGCGATTCAGGATGCCTGTGCGACCCGCTGGTGGGGTACCACGGCGGAGGGACTCGCGCTCGGGGCGTTGGTCGCCTGCGCGATCGCCGTCTCGGGCAGCGGCGGCGAGTTCATCTACTTCCAGTTCTGATTTCAGTCCCGAGTTGGGGAGTCTCCGCCATCGAGCTTGCGCTTCGGCAGCTTGGGGGGGCGGAGAGCGGTCATCAAGACACGCCAGGCGGCGAAGTAGATCTCGGAAGAGTCGATCTTGGAGTCGCCGGCGATACGCTGCTCGAACAGGATCGGGATCTCTCCGATCGAGTAGCCCGATTTCGAGACTCGCCACGCCATCTCATAGAGGAAGGAATACCCCGACGAGCGCACCGCGAAAGGATCGACCGTTTCGAGCACCTCGCGGCGATAGCCTCGATAACCCGAGGTACAGTCGTGGACCGTGATGCGAAGCAGAAACCTCGTATAGGAATTTGCGAAGGCGGAGAGGATGCGCCGATGAATCGGCCAGTTCTCGATTCCGCCGCCCGGCACATAGCGGGAGCCGATCACCATGTCGTGATCCTCGAGCTTCTCGAGCATCGCGGGCAGATACTTGGGATTGTGGCTGCGATCCCCGTCCATCGTGAAGATGTAGTCGAACTCCCGCTCCAGTCCGTACCGAAAGCCGGCCAGGTAGGCGGTACCCAGGCCCTGCTTGCCGGCCCGGCGCAGCAGATGCAGCCTCGGCTGGGAGGCCTGGGCGTCCGCCACGATGTCCCCGGTGCCATCGGGGCTATTGTCGTCGACGACCAGGATCTCGAACGCTGGATGGACGTCCTGAATCTCCCCGGCAAGAGGCAGCACATTCTCTGCCTCGTTGTACGTGGGAAGAATCACCAAAGCGCGTTTCTCTGAGGCAGCGGTTCCGGACAAGTGCGAGAAAACCCCATTTGCGATGGCCCAGAGACCGCCTCGCGACAACGCGGACGATATGAGCGTCCGGCGAGGTTATCAGCTCTGGCATTCCAAGTACACGGAGCAGACCCCGGAGCATCATCGCCGTTTCAGGAGGCCCGCGGTGAATCCTCCGGCGCCTTCGCGATCGCGAAGAGGCGATTCTCCAGCCCCAGCCCGCGAGCGACCAGGAAGAGGGACTGGAGGGCCATGCGCATGAAGGGAGAGAGGGTGAGGCGACGCAGATCCGTAATTTCACGTTTCATTTCTACGACTTCGAGATCGGCCAGCCTCAGTGCCTGGCCGAGGGTATCCGGCGTGAAGTAGAGGAAGTGCTGCTCGATGTAGAACTTCTCCAGGGGCGCCGTAAAGCGACCCGCCGTGAGGTGATAGAAGCTCCCCGCCAGGACATCCAGGATGCTCTTCTGGTTGGGCGTCGAGAGACCGATGAAGCCGCCCGGCGCGAGAGAACGACGCATGGCTTCGAGCAGCTGCACGGGCTCGCGCGCGTGCTCGATGATGTCCCACCCCGTGATGACATCGAACTTGCGGCCCTCGGAGGAGAAGTCCGCGAAATCGCCCACCCACAAATCGAGGCCGAACTGATCCCGCGCGTAGCTCGTAGCCTCTTCGCTGTCGTCGATTCCGAAGGGCTCCCACCCGCGTCGTCGTGCCGCCGACAGGAAGAGGCCTGTGCCGCATCCCACATCGAGGATCGTGCCCGGCTCACGATGCTTCTCGAGCTCGCTCAGCCACGACTCGTAGAGCTGAACCAGGGGGTTGCCGGGCTCGTCGTCGTAGCAGAACCCGTAGTAGCTCTTCAGCTCCGGCACCGAGCCCTCACCCGTCGTGTAGAGCTGGGCGAACATCTCGTGGATCTCTTCCGGGCTCGGGAGGGGATATAGATAGATCTGCGTACAGCCCGGACACTCGAGAATCTGAAACCGTGTGATCCGGTAACGTTGACGCGGATTGGTGTCATCGCAGATGGGACAACGGGGAGGCGGGGCCTGGGACATGAGGGAGCCGAGTTTGCCACAGCGCGAGAGGCCGGGACAAGCGAATGAGCCGTCACACCCCGCAGCGGATCCCCGCCGAAAAGCGGCAACGAACACGCATGTGATTCACGCGGATCGCTCGACCTTCGCCTCGTGGTTCGGCCGGCCTGACCCCGCGGGGCCACGCGCTCACGCCGCGGAGCGAACTCGCTTCAACAGGCTACGTTTCCGCGCGAAGAAGCCAGGTCGGGGTCTGGGTCGAGGTTGTGGTCCTGCTCGAGGTTGAGGTGAACGTCGAGGCCGGGGTGGAAGTCGGGGTGGAAGTCGAGGTCGAGATTGAATGACGACGAACCGAAGCGGCACTGCGGACTCCGAGGCGCTCTTGCGTCCGCTCCATCGGCTTCTCGCCCTCGGCTGGACCGGTGTATCGGCTCTGCTCTGCGGGGTCGCCGGGATCGCGCTCTCGAGCTGTAGCGACGGCTACGAGCGGCCCGGCCGGGTCTTCCTGATCGGCATCGATGGCGCGTCGCCGCGCATCATCGATGAGCTCATCGCCGAGGGACGCCTCGAGAATCTGGGCCGCCTGAAGCGCGAAGGAGCATCGGGAACCCTGCGATCCTCGAAGCCGATCTCTTCCCCCCGCATCTGGAACACGATTGCGACGGGCAAGGTCCCCGAGAAGCACGGCATCCTTCACTTCTCCCGCAAGGGGGAGGATGGAAGCCACCATCTCTTCTTGAGCAACGATCGCAAGGTCCACGCCATCTGGAACATCGCGTCCGATGCGGGGCTCGAGGTCGGGGTCGTCAACTTCTGGAATACCTACCCCCCGGAAGAGATCAACGGTGTGATGGTCTCCGATCATCTCCTCGCCCAGGAAATCGCCGGCCGCGAGCTGATGGTCGGTGCCGACGCGACTCCCCGAGGCAGCCTGATCCATCCCGACTCGTGGCATTCGAAGCTCGCTCCTCTCGCCGGAGACAGAACACTCCTCACATCCCTCGACAACCCCTTCCGAGAGGAGGTGGTGCTTCCCAGCTTCACCCGGCGCGACGAACTCACCCGGCACTTCTACGAAGACGCCGCGCTGACCCGCATCGCCCTCGCGATCGATCGCGAGCTGAAGCCGGACCTCCTGATGGTTCTTTTGCCCGGCATCGATCGCGTCTCGCACTTTCTTTGGGGCATGGTCGAGCCCGAGGCAATGTATCCTGAGCCCCTGCGCCCGACGCCTGCCGAGCGAGCCGGCGGAAGGAAGGCCCTGCTGGAATACTACGAGTACGCGGACGAGCTGATCGGGCTCCTGCTCGATCGGCTCACCTCGAAGGACCTCGTGATGGTGGTCTCGGATCACGGCTTCGAGACGGGGCATGCCTTCACGATCCTGACCGGCACCCACGAATCCGAGAAGGCGATCGACGGCGTGATCTTCGCGCGCGGCCCGGGTGTCACGGCGGGTGCTTCGATCGAAGGAGTCTCGATCGACGATATCACCCCAACCCTGCTCGCCTGGATGGGTCTGCCCGTCGCCGAGGACATGGACGGCCACGTCGCGACGTTCCTCGACGTTCCCGAGCCCGACCGGGTGGCAACCCACGATCGCGGTGCGGTACGGCGCATCGCCACCGCGCCGTCCGGTGTGGAAGACGAGATCGTCGATCAGCTCCGAACCCTCGGCTACATCGAGGAAGAGACTCCGCCCCCGAACTCCTCCGGAGATCAATGACCCCAGAGCGGATCGCGGGGGAGAAAGAGCGGCCACGAGCTCGGAAGGGGCCGAGCTCCCCACCCCATTCTGGACCCCGTTGGCCCCCGGCGTCAAACGAAGTTGCCACCGACTGCCGAAGAGATCTGCTATCTGAAAGTCTCAACTACCCCCCATCGAATCACCCCCCATGACACCGAAGTCACGACTAGAATCTGACTCCGTGACCGATGAGGAAAGCTCCGTGAGCCGCTCCGCTCCCCAATCTCCGGTCCCGAAGGGACCTCACGACCGCTTCGATACCTGGCTCGCCCTCACCCTCTCGCTCTGGGTCGACGGGGTACGCAGGCGATCGCCGACGGTCGTGATCTCCATCTCTCTCGCGACCCTCGCCCTGCTGGTCTTCGCAGGGTTCAATCTTCGTATCAACTCCGACAATGTGAGCCTGGTGGCGGACGACCTTCCGGCCCGGGTCAACCACGAGGCGTTTGCGCGCCTATTTCCCAATCTCGAGAACGGGCTCTTCGTAGTGATCGACGCGAATACCCCCGAGCTCGCGCGCAAGGCCACCGCACTCCTCTCGGAATCCCTGGACGACCAGGAGGATCTCTTCGACGAGGTCTACCTTCCGGGGGGCGGCGAATTCTTCGAGCGCAACGGTCTGCTCTATCGCAGCCCCGAAGAGCTCGACGAGTTCGGCGACCAGATCGCGCGCATCCAGCCCATCATCGCCGAGCTCGAGCGTGACCCCAGCATCGCCAACATGGCGTCGCTGATCACCAAGGGTCTCGACGCCCTTGCGGGCAACGATGCCTTCGGCGAGGGCTGGTCCGAGATCCTGGACCGGGTCGGGAACGCGACGATCGCGGTCTACAGCGAGTATCCCGTCGCGATCTCCTGGGAGGAGATGCTGCTGCGCGGCTCTTCGATCGAGTCGGTGACGAGGCGCATCATCGTCGTCCACCCGAAGCTCGATTTCGGCAACCCGCTGGCGGGTCGAGCGCCCGTCGAGCGGATACGCTCGACTGCACGCGAGCTGGAGCTCACTGCGGACAAGGGCGTCCGAGTTCGCGTGACGGGCAACCCGGCCTTGAATTACGAAGAGCTGGTCGGAATGATGTGGGACATCGGATTGGGGGGCGTTCTCTGCTTCGCGATCGTCCTCGGGATCCTCTTCTTCGCCCTGCGCTCCCTGCAGCTCGTGCTCGCGTGCGTGATCTCGCTGCTCGTCGGTCTCGTCTGGACGGCGGCATTCGCCGCCGCCGCGATCGGGCACCTGAACCTCGTCTCCCTCACCTTCGCCGTGCTCTTCATCGGGCTCGGTGTTGATTTCGGGATTCACCTCGCGATGCGTTACGGCGAGCTCGTACGCGCCGGCGTGGATCACGAAAACGCTCTGAGGGGCGCAACCCAGAGCGTCGGGGGATCCCTCGTCATCTGCTCGATCACGACGGCCATCGGCTTCTTCGTCTTCGTGCCGACCCAGTATCTGGGGGTCGCCGAGCTGGGGCTGATCGCGGGCGTGGGGATGTTCATGATCCTATTCCACACCCTGACCCTGCTTCCCGCCCTGCTCACCTGGGGCCTGCGAGTCCCGTATGAGTCGGTCGCGAACAAGAGCTTCGCGTTCGGCCCCGACACCGGGGAGCTCCTGCGCCGCCACCCGGGTGCGATCGTCGCGGGAGGCGGAGTGCTGGCCGCTCTCTGCCTGGCCTCGCTCCCCCATCTGCGCTTCGACCCGAACGTGATCAAGATGCGCAACCTCGAGACCGAGTCCGTACAGACCTTCAACGACCTGCTCGAGCAGGCGGGCACCGCCTCCCCCTGGTTCATCAACTCGGTCGCGCCTGATCTCGCGGCGGCGAAGGAACGCTCGGAGCGTTTCCGCCGCCTCGATACAGTGGAACTCACCATCTCCCTCAACGACTACGTTCCAGACAATCAGGACGAGAAGCTCGAGATCATCGAGGATGTCGCGTTCCTGATGGACGCCCCGGGTGGCACCCCCGGAGCCGAGGCAACTCGGGTGATCAGCGTAGAGGAGCAGGTGGCCGCTCTGCGTCGGCTCCATGACTACCTCTCGATGGC
>CBDUYG010000121.1:0-8202 GCA_965371385.1 uncultured Myxococcales bacterium
AGAGCACGAATCTGCACCGCCTCGCTACGGACCTTCATGAATAATCCGGGCTAGTTTGTGGCGATCCGGGCGCCCGCCTTCCGAGATTGGGCGATCACGAGCGAACGCGCTCGAGGAACTCCGCCACGATCTCCAGGAAACGGGCGCCTGCTTCCTGGTGGGGATGATGCTCGACCCCAGGCAGCTCCTTCACGTTCACGTCACGGAGCCCCTTCGCCAGAACCCCGGCCCCGCGCACGAAGTCCACATCCTCCTCGCCGATGATGACCAGGCTCGGGCACTCGATCTCCTCGAGCCGCGACGTGACGGGCACCTGATCCATCATCGCGATACCGAGATCCTGATAGGCTGCGGGGTCGAGGTCGCGGTGGCGCAGCCGGTGGTGATCCCAGTAGCGCGCACGCCAGTCGCGTAGCTCATCGCTCGCGTCGGGCGGCAGCGGCGCCTCGTCGGCACGGCCGATCTCCTCGAGCCGGGACTGCAGGGTTGCCATTCCCTTGGCGCGCGCGAATCCCCCGGCCTTTTCGAAGGTCTCGCGCGTGAGGTTGTCCGGCGCCTCGCACGAGGTGCTCATCAGGATCAGGGACGCCACCCGCTCGGGATGGGCGAGACAGAAGCGAACGGCGATCATGCCTCCGAAGGAGTGGCCGAGAAGGTCGCAGCGCTCGATTCCCCGGCTGTCTAGGAGGCCCAGAAGGTCTGCCACGAGGGTCTCGAAGTCGTGACTCGGGGCCGTTGTGGGCGGATGTGAACCCCCGTGGCCCCGGATATCGGGCGCGAGCACGCGGCCGTGACGAGCGAGCCCGGACAGCACGGTCTCGAAGTCCCTGCGATGTCCCGTCAGACCGTGCAGCAGCACGAGAGGCCGATCTCCCTCTCCCGCCTCGTCGACCTGGATCTCGAGCTCTCCGATCCTGACTCGTCGTGTCTTTGCTGCCACGCAGCTCCCTTCATCGCGGTTGCTTGCTCAGGTTGCTTTTTCCAACCCCGGCGCCCCGAAGCTCGCGTCGCCGCCCGATCGCAAGCGTCGCATGCCACTCCTCGTCGTTCAACACCCCGCCGCCGCGCCCCTACCCTCTCGCAACTCCGCTATCGTGAAATCATGCCCATACGCTTCGAGACACCCGAGGATCACCCCCACGTTGCGCTCGTCGTGATCGACCGCCCCGAGCGCGCCAACTCGCTCGACCCCGCCATGCTCGCTCAGCTGGCCGGTGCCTGGCGCCGCATCGCCGAAGACGACGAGATCCGCTGTGCGATCGTGCGCGGCGCCGGCGATCGCGTCTTCTGCGCGGGGATGGACATGAAGGCGACGATTCCCGCCTCCCAGAAGCTGGTCCGCGGCGAGCGGGTGAGCGAGGAGGAGTTCGAAGGGTTGCGCAGCGTCTCGACGGCTCTGCTTGCGGGCTTCGATCTGGTCAAACCGCTCATCTGCGCGATCAACGGTCACGCACGTGCCGGTGGCCTCGATATGATGCTCGCCTCCGAGCTGCGTTACGCGGTTCCGTCGGCCACCTTCGCCCTCGAAGAAGTCGCGCTCGGCCTCTACCCGACCGGGAACTCCACCGTGCTCCTGCCGCGGCAGATCGGATGGGTCGCCGCCCACGATTTGTTGCTCACCGCCCGCCCGATCGATGCCGAGCGCGCGCTCTCGATTGGTTTGCTCAACGAGATCGTCGAGCCCGACGCGCTGATGGATACAGCCTTCGCGGCTGCCGACGCGATCGTGAGCAACGCACCCCTGGCGGTAAGAGAGACTCGCCGAGGCGTGCGGGAGATCCTCTCGATGGACCTGCCCGAGGCCTATCGGCGCCAGGAGGAGATCGGAGGCCCGCTGCGCCGCTCGGAAGATGCCCGGGAAGGGCAGCGCGCCTTTGTCGAGAAGCGCAAGCCGATCTTCCACGGCCGCTGACATCGGAATAGACGAGCCGGGACACAGGAGCATCCTCCTCGTGCAGGGAGACGCGCAAGTCTTCATCCCATTTCGAGAATCGCGGCGCGAGAGCGATCGATCCCAAGAAAACTATTCCCTTGATTCGCCCATCGAATCGATGTTGAATGGGTAGAGCGTTGAATCGCTAGAAAGTCGAATTGCTAGAGAGCCGAATGGGCGAATGGGCGAATGGCGCGGGGCCGGGAGACGGACCAGGCGGAGCCATCTCGGAGGCATGCGTGGCAGATCCTTCCAATACGCGGACGATCGAAGATTTCGGCGAGCAGTGGTCCAACTACGGCGAGAACGACGGCTTCTATGCTTCGCTCGAAATTCTCGAGCAGATATTCGGTCCCCTGGCGAAGGTCGACGATCTGAAGGGCAAGCGGGTCGCCGACATCGGCAGCGGTACGGGTCGCATCGTCCAGATGATCCTCCAGGCGGGAGCCAGCCATGTGCTTGCGGTCGAGCCCTCGGTCGGAGTCGAGGCCCTGCGTCGGAACACCGCCGACGCGGGAGATCGCGTCGAGATCCTCAATGTGCGGGGAGACGAGCTCCCCGCCGGTCTCGATCTCGACTACGTGATCTCGATCGGCGTGATTCAATTCATCGAGGATCCCGTCCCGACCCTGCGTGCCGCTCTCGAGGCTCTCAAGCCGGGCGGCAGGCTGATCATCTGGGTCTACTCGCTGGAAGGCAATCGGGTCTACGTCACCCTCTTGAGCGGCGTGCGTACGATTACGACGCGGCTTCCCCACGCCGCTCTCGATGCGCTCTGCAACGCCCTCAGCTACTGCGTCGATGCCTACATCTTCGCCTGTCGCTTCCTTCCGCTCCCCATGCGGGACGCCATGCTCAATACGCACTCGCGTCTGAGCCGCGACAAGATGAGGCTGACCATCTACGACCAGCTGAACCCGAGCTATGCCAAGTACTATCGGGAGTCCGAGCTGCGAAAGATCCTCGATGACGCGGGCTTCACGGATCTCGAGCTCTATCACCGGGACAACTACAGCTGGACCGCGATGGGCTCGCGACCCGAAGAGGTCGGCGAAGGCTGAGAGTGAGTCGCGGTTGGGTTGTTGGGCGGTGGTTGGGGTGTAGTTGGGGTGTAGTTGGGGTGTGGATGGGCTGCTGGGCAGTAGTTGGATTAAGTAGTTGGATAATAGCCGGGTGGTAGTTGGGCTGAATTCGGGCAACACAGTTGGACCGTTGCCGGGCCGAGGCGCCTGGCGTCACTCTTCGTCGATCGGAACGTTTCCGCCGCCGGCAATCGGCGCCGGACCCGGCTCGTCGCCGTGACACATTCCGACGGCGGCCCAGGACCCTTCCTCGCAGCGAACCCGACTATCGCCCTGGCACATCTCCGTGCCCTCGGGATAGATCCGGCGGTTGAAGACGCACCCCTTCTCGTCGAGGCTCTGGGAGTGCGACGCGGAGGTCATGAAGAGCGACGTGCTGATGGCCAGGGCGAAAGCGACGACGAGGCGTTTCGGCATTGGGAACCTCCAGGGGCGGGCTTGGCGTCCTTCGACGTCGTTCGATTATCCCGAATCCGAGTCATCCGCGAAAGGAGCCAATCCTTCGCCGACCCGACAGTCGCGGACGAGGCCCGAGGCGGTCCAGCGGGCGAAGAGCTCGCTCATGCGCGCGGGTGCAGCTCCGGCCTCCGCGAGGGTCAGGCTGACCTCACCCAGGCGGCAGCCCCGTGCGAGGCTCTCGAAGATCAAGGCGTCCGAATCATCCAGCGACTCGGTTACAACGTCGAAATCGGCCCGATACACCAGCACCTGGTCGGGTCGGTCCACCAGGTCGATATCGATCTCGGATCGCTCGACCTCTCGCGCGTCGCGCAGCTCTCGAATCGGCCAGGCAGACCGCAGCAGGCGGGTGGCCGGTTGGAATTCGATCTTCGCCTCGGACCAATCGTCCAGGCTCCAGTCGCTGCAGACGCTCATGTCGAAGGGGGGATGTCGCTCGGCGTGGAAGCACTCGACGACGGCCCACTCGAGACCTGCGAGATCGGGCAGGAAGGGCAGGCTTCGGGTCAGCTCGCTGCGGGCGAGGAAGGCCGGCAGGTTGGCCCCGATGGAGTTGAGGTTCGAGGGCTCCTTCCTGATTCCGGCCGTATAGTCGCCTGCCAGGGAGTGGAAGCTCTCGCCGCCGAGGATCGTTGCAATGGCGGGAAAGCTTTCCTCGAGTGCTTCGGCGATCCGAGCCGGGTAGCCCTGACGATGGATATCGAGTCGGGTCTCGACATCTACACCCAGGGGTAGCCGGATCGAGGCCGTCAGGGCCGGTGAACCGTCACGCGCGGGGCTGCCCAGGATATCGGCCGCCATGGCCCGCTGCTGCTCAGCGAGTCTGAGCGGCATGACCGACCTCCCGTTGGCCTTCGGCCAGCACGCGTTCGCTGATGTCGGATGCCCGGCGCACTTCCTCGGCGAGGCGAGTCCACGCTGGTATCTCGGCGTCCCACTCGACCATGGTCGTCACCGCACCACAGCGCTCGACCGCGTGGGCGTAGAGCTGCCAGACCTCATCGCTCACGGGCGCGCTGTGGGTGTCGAAGAGGTAGCTCCCCATGTCGCTGTATCCGGCGAGGTGGATCTGTCCCACCCGGTCGACCGGAATCGCTTCGAGGTACGCGAGCGGATCGAAATCGAGATTCACCGAGCTCACGTAGATGTTGTTGACGTCGAGCAGTAGTCCGCAATCGGCCCGCGCGGCGAGCTCGGCAAGGAAGAGAGGCTCGGGGATCGTCGAGTTGGACCAGCCGAGGTAGGTCGAGGGGTTTTCGAGCAGGATGCGGCGGCCCAGCCGATCCTGCACCCGCAGCACGCGCTCGACCACGTGGTCGAGGACTTCTTCGTTCAGGGGAAGCGGCAGAAGATCATAGAGCTGTCGCCCGTCGACTCCGCACCAGCAGAGGTGATCGCTCACGATCGCAGGCTCGATTCGCTCTACCAGTGCTGCGAGAGAGTCGAGGTAGCTCTGACTCAAGGGGTCGGCGGAGCCGATCGAGAGTGAGACCCCGTGCAGGGCGATGGGATGGTCCCGCCTCACGGCCTCGAGCACGGCAAGTGGGCGTCCCCGCGTGTCCATGAAGTTCTCGCTGATGACCTCGAACCAATCGGCTCCTTCGGCGCCGCCGAGCACATCATCGAAGTGCTCGGCGCGCAGCCCGGCGCCGAAGCCCAACTGGGGCCACTCGATCACCGGGACTGCGCGTGCGAACGCCAGGTTCCGCCCCTCCTACTTCTTGGCAGAAGGCGTGAGCCGTCCGCCTTCGATCTTCAAGCACGTGTCCTTGTCGACTTCCAGGAAGCCCTGACTCTTGCACTTGTTCTCACCGGCGCAGGAGTGTCCCTTGCCGCCGCAGGCGCCCGTGCCCTTGCACTTGTTCACACCGTAGCAGTGAACCTTGTCACCGGAGCCCGCTGCTGCGGTGCTTGCGACTCCCGCAACAGCCATCAGTCCAGCTGCTGCCGACGCGAGAATCACACTTGCCTTGTTGATGCCATTTGCCATGTTGTTTCCTCCGCATTGTTTTGAATTTCACCGTTTCGTTCGCCTACCCGTCCTGCAGATTCGCCTCGACGTCGATACGAATCTCGATCTCCTCCCCGACCAGAACACCTCCCGCCTCGAGGATCTGATTCCAGTCGAGGCCGTAATCCTTGCGATTGAGCGTCAAGGTGGCGCGAAAGCCCGACTTCACGTTGCCCCAGGGGTCCGTTCCCCGGCCGAGAAACCTTGCGTCGAAGCTGACATCGCGAGTCACCCCGTGGATGGTCAGCTTGCCATTCAGCTTGCCGCCGTTTTTCGACCAGTCGCTCACCCCGGAGCTCACGAACTCGAGCGTGGGATACTTCTCGACGTCGAAGAAGTCCGGGCTGCGAAGATGCTTGTCCCGCTTCTCGTTGTCGGTGTCGATACTCGCGGCCTGCACGGTGCCCCGAACCACCGTGGCCTCGGGCTTCGCGGGGTCGAACTCGACGCTTCCCTCGAAGCTGCCGAAGCGGCCCTGAACACTCGTGAAGAGATGGCTGACGCTGAAACCTACCGTGGTGTGGGACGTGTCGACCTCCCACGTCTCCGCCCCCGCGCTCGCGGCGACGAGGATGACGAGGGTGACGAGGGTGACGAGTAGAAATGAAGCCAGAGCGATGCCTCGTGTCGTTCGGCTGGCTGCCGTCGTTCTCGTCCAGCTGTAATCCTTCGATCGGTTCATCGTGGAGGGTCCTCTTTACGTTTCTCGCAGTTCAGATTCATGATTCAGCATTCACCAGTCCGCATTCACCACTCGCCCGAGGTTCCTACCCAGGACTGACGCCGCTGGGAGATTCGGCTCGCTGGTGTCGCCCCTGGTTTTGGCATTGGAGGTTTTAGCATTGGAGCTGATCGCCCGCAGCCGCGCTCACTACCCTCGCAGCCTGAATACGAGAACGGCTCCGGGGCGGTTACCGAAAATCCGTGGCTGCGCTCTGCCAGGTCCAATGGTTGTATATGTGCGACGGCTGGTGGGTGCTGGTAGCATCGGGTCGCTCACTCCCCGGAGTCGAGCCCCCGAGCCACGCCGGATCGGAGAATCGAGGCATTGACAGCGAAAATGCACGCAAGAACGCATCCCAGAATCGCGCCGACCGCACGTTTCTGCCTGTTGCTGATCCTCTTCGTAGCCTTCCTGGCCGGCATGTCCAGCGCTGGAGAGGTCGAGATCGAGATCAGCGGTTTCAAGGGAAAGAAGGGAGATCTCCGAGTTGCGGTCTTCGACTCCGAATCCACATTTCTCGATCGTGAAAGAATGCGAGCGGGACATCGAGTGCGAGCCGACGCGATCGCGGGCGAGAAGAGAGTCCTCGTCAGCTTTCACAACCTCCAGCCGGGCCGTTACGCCGTCTCTGCCTTCCACGATACAAACTCGAACGGGGAGACCGACAAGAACATGTTGGGGATCCCCACGGAGGGCTACGGCTTTTCGAATGCGGCGAAGGGCCGGATGGGGCCCCCCTCGTTCCAGGACGCGGCCTTCGAGGTGGGGAGCGAGCTCCTTCGCATCAAGATCGAGATGAAGTATCCATAGCTCGCGTCTCGAGATATGCGAGATAATCCGACGAGAGTCTCTCCCGGTCGTAGTGTTCGGCGACGTAGTCGTGCCCGGACTGGCCCATGCGCTCCGCCAGGCCGGGATCGCTCCGAAGGCGTTCGATGGCGGCGAGGAGCTCGTCCTCGTTCTCGGGCTCGATGCAGATCCCGCCGCCCGAAGCGGTGATGATCCTTGCCGCGTCTCCCTCCACTCCGAGCACGATCGGCCGCTTCATGTACGACATCTCGAAGATCTTCGACGGCAGCACCGTGGCGAAGAGCGGCGTTTTCTTGAGGTGAACGAGGCTGCAATCCGACATCGCGTGGAACCTCGGCATCATCTCCTTGGGCTGCCGGCCGGCAAAGATGATGTTGTCGAGGCCCCGCCTGCGAGCCTCCGCCTCGAGCTCCGTTCGAACCGCACCGTCACCGACGAGCAGGAAGACGACATCCTTCCGCCCCTCATGCCCGAGCTTCTCGGCCGCTCGCAGGGTGACGTCCAACCCGCACGCCATCCCGATGGTGCCCACATAGGAGCAGATGAACTTGCCCTCGAGCCCCCACTCCCGGCGCAGCTCGATGTCTGGGGGACGGGGCTCGAAGAGCTCCGTGTCGACTCCGTTCGTGAAGATCACGATCTTCTCCGCGTCGATCCCCTGAGCGACCAGGCGGTCCCGGTAGCCCTCCCCGACGGTTACGATGTGGCGGGCCGAGCGATAGAGCTTGAACTCGATGGCTTCGAGCGATCGGAAGAGGAAGCCCGAGTCGACCGAGGTGAGGGTCGTGATCCCCTCGGCCCACATGTCCCGGATCTCGAGCACGAAGGGCCGGCGCATGATCCAGTGGCTCAGCAGCCCGGCCCAGCCGCAAAAGAGCTGGGGGCTGGTCGCGACAATCACGTCGGGCCGCGGCATGAAGAGGGACTGCAAGGTCGCAGAGGCGCAGTAGCTCAGATAGTTGAGCATACGAAGTACGACGCCCTTGTTGGCCGCGATGAAGGTCCAGATGCGAATTACCTCGATCCCGTCGACCTTTTCACGCCGGCGCAGCTGGTTCCGATAGCCCTCGTAGACCTTTCCATCCGGTGCGTTGGGGGCGCAGGTGATCACCGTCACTTCGTGCCCACGCTTCACCCAGCGTTTCGCCATCTCATGGACGCGCGAAGCGGGAGCGTTGCCTTC
>CBDUYG010000122.1:0-8183 GCA_965371385.1 uncultured Myxococcales bacterium
GAATACGTCATCAGTCTATTCGGCAACGATCGATCGGGGATCATCGAGGCTCTTTCCGATGCCGTTCGTGATGTGGGCGGTAACTGGCAGGAGAGCCATATGTCTCGCCTGGCGGGTCGCTTCTCGGGGGTCGTCGGCATCAGCATTCCCGAGGCCCGCGAAAAGGCGCTCGAGGCCGCCCTCCATTCCCTCGCCAGGGATGGCCTCGAGCTCAGGCTCGAGCGATACACCGACGCGGTCGGGGCTGAGAATCGGATCGCCCTCAACCTGGACCTCGTGGGGCACGACCGTCCGGGGATCGTCCACGAAATCGCATCCGCCCTCAGCGACAACGGCGTCAACATCGTCGAGCTCGAAACCCGGCGCTCGAGCGCTCCGATGTCGGGAGAGATGCTCTTCCTGGCTCATGCCGAGCTTCTCTGCCCCCCGCAGGTCTCGATCGATGAATTGCGCGAGGCCGTCGAACAGGTCGGAACCGATTTGATGGTCGACGTGAAGCTGGGCCCCACGGAGGAGGGCTGAGCGCCACCCGGGGCAAGCACGCCGCTTGTGGACCGCGAAGTGGATCGCCCTGCCGACGACTTGCCGCCACTGCGCAACTCGAGACGGGTATCCGGCGTCGAAAGAGGCGGCTGGGGATATGATGGAGCGGTGCGGTGCCGGATTTCTCCGGTCCGGGCTGGGAGATGCGGAAGCAGCGACTGTGCGAACTCGACCCCGTTTGGCATCGATGACCTCCACCTCCCGGATCCTCTCCTCGGTCCTTCCGCTGGCCCTCGTCCTCCTCGCGGGTCCCGTCGCCCCTTCGGCATCCACTCGATCGAGTGTCGCCCTGGCTACGCCACCGGTTCCGCCCGAAGCCCGCGGCGCGACGGCCCTGGACGGCGATGGGCCCCGAGTCGAAGTTCGTCTCGTCGTCGAGCACTCGGAGATCCTCCATGGCGAGGGGTTCCGAGCTGGGCTGCTCTTCGATATCGATCCGGGCTGGCACATCTACGGGCGCGACCCGGGCCCGGCGGGCCTCGCCACCGAGATCGAATGGAGCCTCGACAACGCGGAGATCGACCCGACCGGGTGGCCGGAGCCGGAGGTGTTTCGAGACAGCGCGGCGGACGGCGGCAAGGCGATCGAAACCTTCGGCTATTCAGGCCAGGTCCTGCTCGCCACCCGGATCGTGCCCCTCGCCACCTTCGACGGCGCGATCCGCCTGACCTCGAAGGCTCGCTTCATCGCCTGCAAGGTCATCTGCGTTCCAGGCCAGGTCGACCTCGAACGAACGCTGATGCTCGGTGCGGGCAAGCTTCCCGGCGAGGCGCCGACAAGCGCGCTCACCGCTCTCTTCGATCACTATCAGGCGCGCGTGGTGGCGGCGGACGACCCTCGCTTTCGGAGCCAGGCGAGCATGGGCGACAACTCCAGCCCCGCCCGCACCAGGACGACCCGATCCATCGGGCTGCTGCACGCGTTCCTGCTGGCACTGCTCGGTGGCCTGATCCTCAACGCCATGCCCTGTGTTCTGCCGGTGCTGGCGATCAAGACCGTCGGGCTCGCCGAGATTGCCCGCGAGAGCCGAAGGCGCGTGGCCGCCCACGGTCTCGTCTACACCGCGGGGATCCTCTGCTCGATGTGGCTCCTGGCAGGCGCCGTGCTCGGCCTGCGTCAGGCGGGGCTGGCGGTCGGCTGGGGCTTCCAATTTCAAGAGCCGCTCTTCCTGGCGGGGATCTCGATCGTACTGCTCCTCTTCGCGCTGAATCTCTTCGGCATCTGGGAGATCACGCCGAGCTTCTCCCGCCTCTCCACTCTGGGTAACGAGAGCAAAGGGCTGCGCCGCAGCTTCTTCGACGGCTTCCTCGTCGTCACCCTCGCCACTCCCTGCAGCGCCCCCTTCCTCGGCACCGCGGTCGGCTTCGCATTCGCGGGCGGGCCGCTCGAGATCGGGGTGATCTTCAGCTCCATCGGCCTCGGCCTGGCGATCCCCTTTGCCCTCATCTCCTTCGTTCCGAGCTGGGCTCGCTGGATGCCGCGATCCGGCCCGTGGATGGCCAGGCTGCGCGCGAGCCTCGGTTTCGCCCTGCTGGCGACGATGGTGTGGATCCTATGGCTGCTGGGAGGCGCGGGGGGAAACGATCTCCTGGGCCTCGTGCTGGCCCTGTTGGTCGCGGTTGCCCTCGCGGCCTGGGTGCTCGGGCAGCTGCAGCTCGCCGGGCGGGTCGCCGGGGTGCGCCTCGCGTTGGCGGGAATCGGAGTCGCTGTCGTGGCCGCAATCAGCGCCCTCAGCCTCGTTCCGGCACCGAACCGATCCGACGCGTCGGCGCTTGGCGGCGCTTCGGGCGCGCTGGAATGGCGAGCCTTCGATCGCTCCAGGATCGCCGCCGACCTCGAGGACCAGCGCGCCGTCTTCGTCTACTTCACCGCCGATTGGTGCGTGACGTGCAAGCTCAACGAAAGCCTCGTGCTCGAGAGCGACCGAGTCGTCTCCGAGCTCGCTCGACTCGACTTCGCAACCTATCGAGGCGACTGGACCCTGCGCGACCCGATCATCCGTGACGAGCTCCAGCGCTTTGGCAAGGCGGGTGTGCCGGTCTATCTCGTCTATGGACCCGGGCGGCCCCACGACGATCCGCTCATCCTGCCCGAGGTGCTCACCATCGAGCGCATGCTGAACGCCCTGCGCGAGGCGGCGAAGAGGCCAGGCAGCGAACGCGTTTGACGCAGCGACGCGCCATCGATTAGCCTGAGCGCAGCTTCGGCCCGCGAGCTTCCGAGAGCGCGACCGAACGCAGGCCGTACTGGAGACGGGGATGGCAGAAGCATCAGGGCTTCCGTGGCGACTGCTCCCGTCAGTGCGGCGCCACGAACGCGAACGGTTTCGCCTCTTCTTCTTTCTCGCGCTCCTCCTCAGCCTGGCCCAGACGGTGGGAATCGCCGCCAGCGAGGCGCTCTTCCTGACCCGGGTGGGGCCCGGCGCCCTGCCCGTCATCTTCGTCGCGGCCTCGGCGATCACCGTCATCGGCTGTATCGGTTACGCACAGATCGTCGGGCGACTGCGCAACGACCTTCTCTACGTCCTGCTCCTGGGCGGCTTCGGCGCGCTGATCCTCGGCATCGGAATCCTGATCCGGCTCGACGCCCCCGGCATGATCCAGGCGCTCTTCTGCTCTGCTTATCTGACCCAGGCGGTACTCATCAATCTGCACTTCTACACCTTCGCTTCCGACTTCTTCGACACGCTCGAGAGCAAACGCCTCTTCCCCTTCCTCGCGATGGGAGCCAGCATCGGCGGAGTCCTGGGCGGCGTGTCGGCGGCTCTGGTGAGTCGGGAGGGGTCAGCGGAGGCACTGCTCGTGGTCTGGGCGGCGGCCCTCTTCGGCTCGGCTGCGATGGTCGGCGTTCACCAGCGCAGTCTGCTGCGCTGGCGCGTGGTCGGCGGAAGCGAGCTGGACGAAAGCTCGGTCGCCGGAATCGGGGGTGCACTGCGCTATCTCACACGTTCGTCCCTGGCGCTCTGGCTCGCGGTTTCCGTCGCCGGAATGATCCTCTCGCTCTTCCTGATCCAGTTCCTCTACATGAGGATCTTCTCGCAGTCCTTCCACTCGGCCGCCTCCCTCGCCGCTTTCCTGGGCATCTACCTGGCGCTCAGCAACGGCATCGAGATCGTGCTCGGGACCACCTTCACTCCCTGGCTTCTCCGCCGCTTCGGCATCGCGCGAGCCAATCTGCTTCATCCCATCACGACGATTCTCACGTTCGCGGCGCTCGCGATCGATCCGCGCCTCTACATCGCCGTGCTCGCCCGGGCGAATCGAGAGCTGCTCGAGAACTCCGTGGTCGCGCCCCTTCGCCAGCTCACCTACAACTCGCTTCCCTTCCGCTTCCGCGGACGCGTGCGGGCGCTGCTCGAGGGCGTGGTGCAGTTCGGTGCCATGGCGATGGCGGGCGGCGCGTTGATCCTGCTCGGGGGCGACGTTGCGACTCGCTGGCTCTGCCTGATCGGCGGCGGAACGGCCCTTCTCTATCTCGGCGCCAGCATGATGGTGAGACGCGAATATCTTCGCAGCCTCGTCGAGGAGCTGCGCCGGGGACGCCTCGATCTCGACGACCTTGGCCAGGGAATCGGCGCTACCACCCTGGCGAGCCTGGCGGAACAGTGGGAGGAGACGCTGCTCCAGGATCCCGAATACCCCGCGCCGGCGCTGCTCCAGCTTGCACAGCCACTGGCCCGGGCCGGCTTCGGGGAGCTGCTCCTGCGAGCCGCCCACCATCCCCATCCCCGAGTCCGCTCGAGCTGTATCGATGCCCTCTCCGCCTCCCCCTGCCGGGGATTCGAAGAGCTCGTCCTGGGCGCTCTCGATGACGACGACGCCAGTGTGAGGCTGGCCGCCGCTCGCGCGTCCGCTCACCTCGATGATCCAGACGGTCGATTGCGGGCCGGTATCACGGCTCATCTCGACGATCCCGTGCCTGCAGTTCAGGCCGAGGCGGCGGCTCGTCTGGGCTCCGAGGGGCTCGACGTCCTGCGGGAACTCGCCCGAAGCCCCCGGCCCGACGCCGCGGTCGAGGCCCTGCAGCGTCTTCCCCTGGAGCTGCGAGAGCTGGCACGCAGGCGCTTCGACGATCCCGACCCACAGGTGCGGGCGGCATCGATCACGGCCGCTGCGCGTCTCACCGACGATGAGCCGTTGCTCCTCGACGTCCTCCTCGTCGCCATCAGTGACTCCGATGCGGGGGTGCGCGAGGCTGCCGCCCGCTCCCTGGCCGGACGGCGCGACCCCCAGGTGGCTTCGGCACTGGCGACGGCCCTTGACGACTCTGCCCGTCCGGTGCGAGCTGCTGCCTCCGATACCCTCGCGACCCTCGGAGATTCGGGGGTGCGCGCTGCGCTCACGTGTCTGGGCAGCTCGCGAATCTGGACCGTGGACGCGGCTCTGCGAGCGATCGGGGCCTCGGGGCTCGAAGACATCCATGCCATCCTCACACCCATCTACCGCAACTTCGTCAGCGCAGCCTGGCAACATCGCGCAAGCATGGAGCTCTGCCTGCGCGATTCATCCGTGCGCTCGCGATTCCTTCACCAGGTTCTCGAGAACGCCCACATCCATTGCGTCTGGACCGCCTTCCGGGTCCTCGGCTTTCTGGAGGACCCCGCGGTGGTTCGCAGTGTTCGCACGGCGTTGCGCTCCGGCCCGTATCGCGAGCGAGCGGACGCTCTCGAGGTGCTCAGCAACCTCGCCGAACGCGAGACATCGGGCCTCTTCGCCCTGCTGCTCGAGACCGGCAGCTTCGACGACAAGCTCGGGGCCACGGGCTATTTCGTTTTCCCGCCCCGGTCCTTCGAAGATGTCCTGCGCAACGCACGAGAGAGCGAGGACCGTTGGCTGCGGCGAGCCGCGCGGGCCTTCCCCGACTCAACGAACCCACAACAAGAGCGGAGGGACTCTCCCGGCGAGTCCGACCTCACGGAGCCCGAGAAGGAGGAACGAGACATGGAACGATTGCTGGCCCTGCGAAACGTCCCGATATTCGCCAAGCTCAGCCTCGACCGCCTCGAGGCAATTCAACAGCTGATGGGAGAAGCGGAATACATGAGCGGCGAAGCCATCGTGCGCGAGGGAGACTCGGGCCGTGAGCTCTTCGTGTTGCTCGAGGGAGAGGTCGAAACCTACTTGAGCTATGGCAGCTCGAACCAGCGCCTGCTCAACACGCTCACGCCGGTGGGCTACTTCGGCGAGATCGCTGTACTCGATGATGCGCCGCGCAGCGCGACCGTCGTCGCCTCCAAGGATTCGAGACTCCTCACCCTGGCGGGCGAGCCGTTCAAGGAGCTGGTGCTGCAGACCCCGGAGATCTCCTTCGAGATCTTCCGGGTCCTCATCAAACGGATGCGCAGTGCAGAGATGACGGCGAGGGAGTCATGAGTCCCCAACGCCTCTTCGCCCTCATCCTCGGACCCGTGATGCTTTCTGCGGCCGCGACCCCCGGCTTCGCCGGCGACCTCGTGAAAGTTCCCCTAGCCCAGCCGGGAGCGCCTGAGCTGGGCCTCGAGCTGCGAAAGCAGCTGGCCCAGCGCTACTCGGAGCTCGGCCCCGACTACCGTCCGCGCACTCGCAACCTGCGCGAGGACGGCAGCCCCCTCTACACGAACCGACTCCTGCTCGAGGCGAGCCCCTATCTCCAGCAGCACGCCCACAACCCGGTCAACTGGTATCCCTGGGGCGACGAGGCGTTTGCTGCGGCGAAGCGTCTCGGCCGGCCCGTGCTCGTCAGCATCGGATACTCGACCTGCCATTGGTGTCATGTGATGGAGGAGGAGTCGTTCGACGACCCGGAGACGGCGAAGCATCTCAACGAGCGCTTCATCGCAATCAAGGTCGATCGCGAGGCCAGGCCGGACGTCGACGACGTCTACATGGCCGCCGTGCACGCCATGGGGATCCGCGGCGGCTGGCCCCTCAATGTCTTCGTCACGCCGGATCGCAGGCCCTTCTATGGCGGAACCTATTTCCCTCCCCGAGGCCGGGGGGGTCGTCCCGGCTTTCGCGAGATTCTGACCATGATCTCCGAGCAGTATGCGGAGAACCCGAGTCGTACCTCCGAGCAGGCCGATCGCGTTACCGCAGCCGTCGTTCAGCGACTCGAGGGTGCGAGCGCAATCGAGAGCCGGATTCCGAACGCGGATTCGATCGCAAAGGCGGCCCGCGTCCATGAACGCAACGCCGACCGTCAGTGGGGCGGGACGGGAACCCAGCCCAAATTCCCCTCCTCCCTGCCCACGCGCCTGCTGCTCCGCTACGAGCGCCGGACGGGTGACCGCGAGGCCCTCGCGATCGCGACCCTCTCCCTCGAGAAGATGGCGGAGGGCGGCATCCGCGATCACGTCGGCGGCGGCTTTCATCGCTACTCGACCGACCAGCGCTGGCTCGTGCCCCACTTCGAGAAGATGCTCTACGACAACGCCCTGCTCGCCCAGGACTACCTCGAGGCCTGGCAGCGGCTGGGGCGAGCCGACTTCGCCGCCATGACTCGAGAGATCCTCGACTATGTCGCGATGGAGATGACCGCGCCCGAGGGTGGATTCTACTCCGCGACCGACGCCGACAGTCTCGCTCCCGACGGCGAGATGGAGGAGGGGTGGTTCTTCACCTGGACGCCGGCCGAGATTCGGCAGGCCCTCACCCCGGAGCGCGCGAAGGAGCTCGAGCTCTACTACCGTGTTTCATCTAGGGGGGACTACGAGGGACGCAACATCTTCCATACCCGCGAGAGCCTCGAGAGCGTCGCGGCCACGCTCGGAATCGAGCCCGAGGTACTGAGGAGAAACCTCGACACCTCGCGCGCGAGTCTCTATCAAGTGCGCTCCCAACGCGAGCCGCCCCTGCGCGACGAGAAGATCCTGGTCGCTTGGAACGGCCTCATGATCTCGGCCTTCGCTCGGGCCGGCTTTGCCTTCGACGAGCCGAGATACGTGGAGAGCGCGCGCCGCGCCGCCGACTTCATCCTCACCCGGATGCGCGACGACGACGGTCGCCTGATCCGGGTCTTCAAGGATGGCCGCGCCGCCGGCCCCAGCTTCCTCGATGATCATGCCTTCTTCATCAAGGCCCTGCTCGACCTCTACGAGGCAGACCCAGGCCCTCGTTGGCTCGCAGAGGCGATCGCACTGCAGCGGCTCCTCGACGAGCACTATCGAGACGATGCCGGCGGTGGCTACTTCGCCTCTGCGGACGACGGTGAGATGCTGATCGTGCGTGAGAAGCCCGGCCGGGATGGAGCGGTGCCGTCGGGCAATTCGATCGAGGCGCTGAACCTGCTTCGCCTCTACGAGTTCACGACCGATATGCAATACGCCCAGAGCGCCGAGCTGCTCTTCTCCGCATTCCACGAGGATCTGAGCGCGGGTGGAGCGGGGCTCTCCGAGATGCTCATCGCCCTCGACTTTCAGCTCGACACTCCAAAGGAGATCGTCATCGTAGCGCCCGCTTCGGGCGAGGGGCTGGCTGAGATGCTCGCGCCCCTGCGACGCACCTTCCTTCCAAATCGCATTGTCTCGGTGGCAACAGAGGGAAAGGATCTCGACGCCCAGGCACGCTATGCCCCGCTACTGAAGAACAAACCCGCACGCCGGGGCCGAACCACCGCCTACGTCTGCGAAGACCGCGTCTGCGCCCTCCCCACCGAGTCGCCGG
>CBDUYG010000123.1:0-8153 GCA_965371385.1 uncultured Myxococcales bacterium
AGGCCCGAGGATCACTCGGCGACCGGCTTGAAGTAGATGAAGGCGAAGGCCTCTGTCGCGGGCTCGATCTCGACCTCGACCGGAAGATCGAGGCGGAGCTGCGAGGGATCGAGGTCCTTCAGTCCACCGACCAGACGCACTCCCTCCTCCATCTCGACCACGAGCGTGGCCCACGGACCGTCGATGGCCCAGGCCGGATCCACCGGTCGATGGCTCACCGTCCAGGAGAAGATGCGTCCGCGGCCGGAGGCCGGCCTCCATTCGAGATCCCGGGAGCCGCACCGGGAGCACAGGTAACGCGGCGGGTGCTGGCTCGCGTCGCACGATGCGCAGGTCTGGATGCAAAGAGTTCCGCCCGCCAGATGGGCGTAGAATTCGACGTTCAGCCCGTCGGGATCGGGAATCAACTTCGGGGGCGCCTCGGTCGCTGCGCTCATCGGCCATCCCTGCCCAGGATCGCGATGCTTCCATCCCCGAAATCACCCCAGCCCGTCACGAGCCCGAGCTCCGCCCCTTCCACCTGGGCCGCCCCGGCCTCGTGCCGTAGCTGGCGCGTCGCCTCGACGACGTGATTGAGCCCCCACATGTGGCCCTGGGAGAGCAGCCCACCGTGGGTATTGATCGGCTGCGGGCCTCCGAGACGGATCGATCGATCGCGAACGAAGTCCCCTCCCTCACCTCGACCACAGAGTCCGAGAGCCTCGAGCTGAAGGAGCACCACATAGGTGAAGCAATCGTAGATCTGCAGGAAGTCCATCTCATGAGGCTGATACCCCGCCATCTCGTAGGCGCGCGGCGCCGCAGAGCTGAGCCCGACCTCGAAGGGATCCGGCCTGTTGGTGATGTCGTCCGCGGGATTGGGATGGCCCTCGGCACCTCCGAGATAGAGCACCGGGGTGTGGGGAAGGTCGCGCGCGCGCTCGGCCGAGGTCAGCACGACCGCAGCAGCACAGTCGGTTTCGAGACAACAGTCGAATTTGCGCAGGGGCTCGGCGATGTAGGGCGCCTCGAGACAGTCCTCGAGGGTCAGGGGCTTGCCCCGCATCAGCGCCTTTTCGTTGAGGTGGGCGTGCTCCCGGCAGGCGAGCGCGACCTCCGCTGCGTCTTCGGAGCGAATGCCGTAGAGCTTCTTGTATCGCATCAGGATGAACGCATAGAACTGCGCGGCGCTGCGTGCTCCGTAGGGGAGGTAGTAGTCCATCACCGTGTTTCCCACCGAGCCCGGGTCGAGGCCGCGCCGGGGCGGCTTCACCCCCGGCCGGAAGCGGAACGCCGAGTAGCCGTTCCAGCCGAAGACCACGAGTACGTTCTTCGCGAGACCGGAGTGGATCGAACTCGCTGCGCTCTGAAGCGACGCGGTCGCGCTGGCCCCGCCCAGGTGCACCGTGACCGAGTAATGAAGATCTTGGATCCCCAGGTTCGTGGCAAGCTCCTCCGGCGTCGTATAACCCGGAGTCGGGATGATGGCGTCGATGTCGTGCGCCTCCAGCCCCGCATCGGAGATCGCGCTCTGGGCGGCCCGCAGCATCAGCTGCACCGGCGTTTCGTCGGCTCCCCGGACGTATTCGGTCTCACCCACGCCCACGATTGCGACCTGGGCGCGCAAGGGGTGCTCTGCCACCTCATCTCTCCATCGGTTCAAGACTGTCCATCGGTTCAAGACTGCCCATCGGCTCAGGATTGCTTCGACTTCGTTTCGGGATCGAAGCGAGAAACCGGGCAGAGAATACCCGCCGCTGACGATCGATCAAAGCGGCATGAGTTCAACGGGCCGCTGGATGGAAGCAAGCCGGTCTCTCGTCACCAGGGGCGGGCGCCGCGCTATCGCGCGTCCCCCAGGCGAGCATCGAGAGTCGGCTTTTCGAGCCACTTCGATACGTCTTCGGCGAGCAGCTTCACCGCCTTGGAAAAGACCGAGCACTCGCTGGTCATGAAGGGGAGGAAGCCGGCCTTGGCGAACCGTGTGGCGACGAAGGTTCCAATCACCTTCGCGTCCTGCTTGAGAACGCCGTCTATCGAGATCGAGGTGGAGGGCAGCATGCCGCCGGAGCCGAGAGCATCGGTGATGCGAACGCTGAGCACCCGCGCCTCTTCGCTGTCGGCGAGGTTGCCGACTCTTTTCAGTGTCAACCCCCGTTTCTCCGAGCGATCCACGATGTGACGTGAGAGCTTGGTGCCGAGGCCACAGTCTTCGCGAGTCGAATCGCGAATCTCATCTCGATTGGCATAGGGGATCAGGGTCTCGATCGCGACCGTGCTGTCCGTTCCTGCGAGTGCGGGCGGCACCAGACCCACGACCGTCAGGGTAACCGCGATCGTGAGGACGGCGAGGAACGCGGACGCGGGCGCAAAGGCCGAGCAGCCCCGGGCACGGGTCTTGCGATGAGCGCACCGTGTCCCCTGTGACGTTCGCCCGGTCTGCCGCTCTACCCACTCTGTGCTCAACTGCTGACTCTCCAGGATTCGACCGGACACCGGCACCCGACCACGAGCTTACGATAGGCCACGCATCGACTTCCAACAGGACTTCGCTGCGATCCGTGAGATTCGGAGCGGAGCCCGATTTTCTGTAGCCCACTCGATCGTTCCCGGTAGCGAGATTCCCGTCAGCGCGGGCCGGGCGAGAGCCGATAGGAGAATGAGAGAAGAGGAGGCGATGCCGCTCCTGATGAGGGTTGGAGCGATCCGGCTTGCCTGCGACGCCGGATGGGGCCACCTTACCCGGCCCGGCGGCCCTCTTTGGGAAGGCCTGGAGGGCCGGCCAGTAATCGAGAGCAGCGATGCTTCGCACGGCCGCTACGGGAATCGGGCCCCTGAGAGGCCCCGGCCGAACCGGATGATGCAAACGAAGTCACGGGAAGTGACGGAAAGACAGAAAGAGAGTCGAGTGGAAGACGAAGGCAAAGAGCACAGGGCCTCCCCCGATGTCGAGGTCCTGTCGGTCGGCGGACGCGAATTCATCCTGGTCGGGACCGCGCACATCTCCCAGGAATCGGTCGATCTCGTTCGGGAGGTCATCGAGAAGGAGCGGCCCGACGCGGTCTGCGTCGAACTCGACGCCCAGCGCTACGAGGCCCTCTCCCGCAAGAAGCGCTTCGAGAGCCTCGACCTTCGCCAGATCATCCGCGAGAAGCAGCTCGCCGCGCTCCTGATCAACCTCCTCCTGGCCTCCTATCAGAAGCGACTCGGGGGCAAGCTGGGCGTAACGCCCGGTAGCGAGCTGCTCGAGGCGAGCAAGGCGGCCGAGGAGTACGGGATCCCGATCTCGCTCTGCGATCGAGATATCCGGATCACCCTGCGCCGGGCATGGGGTGCACTCTCGCTCTGGAAGCGCCTCATGCTGGCGTCGTCCTTCCTCGCCAGCGCCTTCGAGGACACCGAGCTGTCGGAAGCAGATCTCGCCCGCATCAAGCAGAAGGACGTCCTCTCCGAGCTGATGCAGGAGCTCGGAGAGGCGATGCCTGCGCTCAAGATCGCCCTGATCGACGAGCGCGACGCCTACCTGGCGCAGAAGATCCGCGAGACCGACGGAGACAGGCTGGTCGCCGTCGTGGGGGCCGGGCACGTTGCCGGAATGCGCAAGGCGATCCTGGCGGGCGTGGACACGGATCTCGAGAGCATCAACTTCGTACCTCCAGTCTCCCCGGTCTGGAAGTGGGTGGGCTGGGCGATCCCGACCCTGATCCTCGGCTCGGTTGCGTACATCGGCTGGACCCAGGGCATCCAGGCCGCGAGCGACAACGCCCTCTTCTGGTTCCTCGCCAACGCAATCCCCTGCGCCCTCGGCGGCGTGCTCGCGCTCGCCCATCCCGCGACCGTCGTCACGGGCTTCATCGCCGCTCCCTTCACGAGCCTCACCCCCGTCGTCGGGGCGGGCTACGTCACGGCCTTCGTTCAGACCTGGGTGCGCCCCCCCAAGGTGAGCGAGTTTCAAAGCGTCGGCGAGGACATCGCGACCTGGAAGGGCTGGTGGAAGAACCGGCTGCTGAAGATCTTCCTGGCCTTCATCCTCACGACCCTCGGCAGCGTCATCGGCACCTGGGTGGGAGG
Source organism: uncultured Myxococcales bacterium (assembly GCA_965371385.1). Taxonomy (GTDB): domain Bacteria; phylum Myxococcota_A; class UBA9160; order UBA9160; family UBA4427; genus CBDUYG01. Next base: position 4,051 of record CBDUYG010000123.1, read on the forward strand.
CACCTTCATCGTCTCCAATCTGGCGGGCTGAGCGAATCCTTTCGCTGGTGAAGCCCCACGATCGCGACCCGGACCCATTTCGGGCTACGCTCGACGGCTGAGCCATGGCCAGCCTCATCCTCGAAACCCTTCATGGCGCGGAGCCGCTGCTGATCCTCGCGATCGTGATCCTCGTCGGGGTCGCGTTCGGCGAGCTTGCGAGGCTGATCCACCTTCCGTCGATCACGGGTCAGATCCTGGCCGGGGTCCTGATCGGCAAGGGGGGCTTCGACCTCTTCTCCCACGAGTCGTTGCAGGGCCTGGCCCCCCTCACCCACTTCGCCCTGGGACTGATCGCGGTCACGGTCGGAGCCCACCTGAACTTCAGCCGGCTGCGAAATGCCGGCAAGCGTCTCCTCATTCTCCTCATCGCCGAGGCCACGATCACGCCAACCCTCGTCTTCCTCGCGCTCTGGGGGCTCGCCGGAGCTACGCCGAGCCAGGCGGTGCTACTCGCCGCGGTCTCGATCGCGACCGCCCCCGCGACCGTGATCCTGCTGGTGAAGGAGACCCGCTCGAAGGGGGTCTTCGTCAAGACGCTGATCGGCGCAGTCGCGCTCAACAACATGGCCTGCATCTTTGCCTTCGAGGTGGCGCGCTCCGTCGTGGGACACTGGCAACTCGGCCACGAGGGCATCCGCCTCGACCTGCAGGAGCCCCTCTTCGAGCTCTTCGTGGCCTTCGCGATCGGGGGCTCGGTGGCGATCGCGATGAACTTCCTCGGGCGCCTCGCCCTGCGCCCCGAACGCCTCGCCACCGGGGCGGTCGCCGCTCTGGTGCTCACCGTCGGCCTCAGCATGTCCTTCGACGTATCGCCCCTGCTCGCGTGCCTCTTCCTCGGGATCATCCAGACCAACATCACCACCACCCGAAGCCATCTGGTGGATTCGATCTTCGCCGACTTCGAGCCCGCGATCCTCACCGTCTTCTTCACCCTCGCAGGGATCCACATCTCCTTCGAGCATGCCGCCAGCGCGGGCTGGGCGGCCGTGCTGCTCTTCGCGGCTCGATTCCTGGGCAAGCTCGTATCCGCCGACGTCGCGATGCGCCTGGCTCACGCGACCGAGAGGGTGCGTGCGAATCTCGGCATGGCCCTGATCCCCCAGGCCGGCGTGGCGGTCGGCCTGGTGCTGGTGCTCCAGGAGGATCCCGCCTTCGGCGCGCTGGCAGACGTCTTCGCAGCGATCGTGCTGACGGTCGTGACGGCGAACGAGATCGTGGGGCCGATCTGCACACGCCTGGCCCTGAAGCGGGCGGGCGAGACCGATCGCGACCGTCTGCGCCTGATCGATTTCCTGCAGGAAGAGCACCTGGTGACGAACTTCCGGGCGAAGAACAAGGAGCTCGCGATCACCAAGCTCGTCGACCTCGCCCTCACCAGCCACGAGCTTCCCGGGATCGATCGCAAGGCGTTCCTCGCCTCCGTGCTCGAGCGAGAGGCCGAGGCGTCGACCTGTCTCGGCGGCGGGCTCGCGGTGCCCCACGGAATCCTGCCCGGCTCCCTCCCGATGATGGGCGTGATGGCGATCTCCAGGGAGGGCCTCGACTTCGAAACCCCCGACGGCCATCCCGTGCATTGCATGGTCCTGCTGGGGACCTCGGCCGATGAGCGCGACCGCCACCTGCAGGTGCTCGCAAGCCTGGCCCAGACGGTCGGGACCGATCCCGGCTTCCAGGAGCTGCTCTTCAACGCGAAGACCGCCGCGCACGCTTACGAGATCCTGCACGGCGAGGAGTCCGAGGACTTCAACTACTTCCTCGAGGAGAGCTGAGGCCGGGGCGACGCACTCGATGCGGTGGATATCGGCCGTCTCGTTGTGATGGGAGCGCGGGGTGATAGACTGACGCGACCCCCCTTTCGAGCTGACTTTCGTCACCCTCCGGGCGGATCTGCAGCGCAGTGCTGGTGTGCCACCAGTGACGCGCAGGGATGCTGGATGAACAACTACCTCGATCTGCAGCGCTCGATCCTCGAGACAGGTACGACCCGGAGCGACCGCACCGGTACCGGAACGATCAGCCTCTTCGGCGCCCAGCTGCGCTTCGATCTGGGCGCCGGATTTCCTCTCGTGACGACGAAGCGCGTGCATCTGAAATCGATCGTCCACGAGCTGCTCTGGTTCATCTCGGGCGATACCAACGTGCGAAAGCTGCAGCAGAGCGGGGTCACGATCTGGGACGAGTGGGCGGACGAAGCCGGTGAGCTGGGGCCCGTCTACGGCTCCCAGTGGCGCAGCTGGCCGGCCGTCGCCGAGGATGGCTCGCTGCGGGTCATCGATCAGCTGAGCGACGTGATCGAGCAGATCCGCACGACCCCCGATTCGCGCCGACTCGTCATCAGCGCCTGGAACGTCGGCGACATCCCGCGCATGAAGCTCCCGCCCTGCCACCTGCTCTTCCAGCTCGGGGTCGCGAACGAGCGACTCAGCTGCAGCATGTACATGCGCAGCTGCGACGTCTTCCTGGGCCTGCCTTTCAACATCGCCTCCTACGCGCTCCTCACCCAGATGATCGCCCGGGATACGGGTCTCGGACTCGGGGATCTGGTGATCTCCCTGGGCGACGCGCACATCTACACCAATCACATCGAGCAGACCCGCAGGCAGCTCGCCCGCGAGCCGAGGCCGCTGCCCCAGATGCACCTCGATCCCTCGGTGAAGTCCGTCTTCGACTTCCGCTTCGAGCACTTCCACCTCGAGAACTACGACCCGCACCCGGGGATCAAAGCGCCGATCGCGGTATGAGGCTCTCGCTCCTCGCGGCACTCTCGCAGAACCGCGTGATCGGTCGCGAGGGTGAACTCCCCTGGCACCTCCCGGATGAGCTGCGCACCCTCAAGCGCCTCACGATGGGCCATTGCCTCCTGATGGGGCGCAAGACCTATGAGTCGATCGGGCGCCCCCTGCCCGGCCGCACCTCGATCGTGATCAGCCGCAACCCGGACTACGGCCCGCATCCGGAGGTCGTGGTCGTGCCCAGCCTGGAGGCCGCCCTCGCGGCCGCGCGCAGCCGCGGCGAGAGCGAGGCCTTCGTGTTCGGCGGCGAGGCGATCTACGCCCTCGCCCTGCCCCTGGCCGAGCGGCTCTATCTCACCCGGGTTCACGCAACCCTGGAAGGAGACGCGTTCTTTCCGGAGATCGATGAGGGGGACTGGATCGTCGCCGAGGAGGAGAAGCATCCAGCGGACGAGCGCCACGCGTACGCGTTTACCTTTCAGGTCCTCGACCGCAAGGTCGAGGGCGTGGGCTGATCCCAAGCACCCATGCGCCGCGCCACCGAGCCCCGGCAGGTCCGGAGCTGGACGCCGGATACCCAACCAGCAAAAAAGTCCGCCGTGAGACGATCCGTCTCTTTTCATCAGGGCTCAGCTGGTCCACGTTGTCGGTAGCGCGGTGAAGTCCTCCCGGAACCCCGAGCCGGCCACGAACTCCGGCGCGGTGAACCTCGAGGCGATGGACGGGCAACCCACCCATGCAGCCCGCAGAAAGCGAGGAGTCAAGTGGAAACGATCAACCCCGTGGATCCAGGCGAGTCGCCCGCGGAGCCTCAAATCGACGTCGTGACGGCCTCAGGACCGGCCCCTGGCCGCCCTGAGGAGGTTCTGCCGGTCCCCGCCGGTCCCCTCATCAGCTCGATGGGGAGCGAGCAGAAGCCCTCCTTCTGGAAGCGTATCTCGATGCGACGACGCGGCGGGACCGAGGGTCCCGCAGCGGCCCACTCGATCGACCGGATCAACACCCGGCTCGATATCCTCGAGTCTCGGATTCAAACCGTTCAGGAGAGCCTCGGCAGCGGCCTGCGGCGGATCGAGAGTCGGATGGATGAGGTCTGGGAGTCCGAGGAGCAGCTCAGCCACCTGGTCGAGATCCAGGAAAAGCTCGAGTCGCTCGCCAAAACTCAGAGGGAGATCCTCGAGAACCAGCAGCGGATCGCGAACGCCGGCGAGGGTTTCGGCCGCCGAGCCTTCCTGATCGTGGCTCTCGGACTGATGTTCGCCATCCTGGGCCTGGCGCTCTCCGGCTCGGTTTCCCTCAACTGACGGGTACCTGATGCCCGCACTTGCG
>CBDUYG010000124.1:0-8131 GCA_965371385.1 uncultured Myxococcales bacterium
GGAGGGCGGCTGCGTAACTGCGCGCGGGACCCCCATCCGCCCCGGCCTCGGGGAGCCACCGCCGTGCGGGTTGGGGAGGGGGGTTGGGTTGGGGGCGGGGGCTTCGCGAACTGGGTGGGGGGTTGGGGGTGGGAGGGGTTCTCGAATGTGCAGGTTGGTTGATTGGGCTGGAATGGTCCGGGCTCATGTGACATCGGACACACAGGTGAATAAAAGGCAGCCGATTACTAAAGAACGTTGGAATTCAAACGAAAGAGATTCTAAGTTCCCGCGCGAAGTAAGATCCGAGTTGCTCGAGGTCTTCCTGAAAATGAAATCGATCCAGGCATTGCGATCCAGAGCGGAAGCGAAACCTGGCGACGCGCGAGGGCAGTAGAACAGGGCACGGTCGAGGGAAGATCGGGACTTCAGCGCAACTCGGTACGAGTTCGACAGGAGTTCGATCGAAGCCCGACAGACTCGGGAGTGCTCTTGAACGAGGGGGATCGTGTGAGCCGCGCACTTCGCAGCCACAACCTGTGGCTGACAGTTACGTACATCGGCCTGCTGGTGCTGATGGCCCGGGCCTACGCCTGAGAGAGAGAGGCTGAGTCGGGACGCGAAGCGCCCGCTCGGTCGTCATGACCGGATCCGGACCGCCCCGCGCGGGACATCGATGTCCCGCCGCGCGGCGAGGTCCGGCATCCCTCACAGCATCCCATCCCATCCATCGAGGTTTTCGCCGGCTGAGACGCCACTCAGGCCCTTCAGAGAGCTTCGACGGGTCCCTGGATTTCAGTGGCATTGAAGAAGTACGAAATCTCGACCTTCGCGGTCTCGGGCGCGTCGGATCCGTGACTGGCGTTCTGCTCGATATCGGTCCCGAAGTCGCCGCGAATCGTCCCCGGCTCGGCCTCGCTGGAGTTCGTCGGCCCCATCAGGTCGCGCCAGCGCTGGATCGCATTCTCACCCTCGAGCACCAGAGTGACGACAGGGCCCGACGTCATGAACTTCACCAGGTCCCCGAAGAAGGGGCGCTCCTTGTGGACGGCGTAGAAGCCCTGGGCCTGGAGCTCGCTGAGCTGCAGGCGCTTCATGCCTACGATCGCGAGTCCGCTCTCCTCGATGCGCGCGATGATGTGCCCCGCTGCCCCTTTGGCCACTGCGTCGGGCTTGATGATCGCGAAAGTTCTCTCTCCATTCGCCATTTCGACGTTCCTCCATTGTTCGATGTCGTCGATCGTCACTTCGTCAGGTTCGAAATCGGACGGTTGTTGTCATTGGCTCAGCGCGCGGTCGCGCGCTCGCGTCCGCCGCGGCGGACTTCCCAGTCGAGCCCGAATCATTCATGAGCGCTCTTGCCGCCCTCGCGACGAGCTTCACGATTGATCCGTGCCAGGGGGGCGGGAACTTAGCGGATTCGATGAACTTTGCTGGCCCCGGCGCGGGCCGCGAGGGGAGCCGAGCAGACTCAGGCGAGCGAGAGGACGATCTTTCCGAAGTGGGCGCTGGACTTCATCAGGCGATGCGCCTCGGCGGCCTCGGCCAGGGGAAAGACCCGATCGACGATCGGATTGATCGCGCCGCTCTCGAGGGCAGGGCCGAAGCGCCCCACGAGGCCGGAGACGATCTCGGCCTTTTCGCTGTCCGGCCGGGCCCGTAGGGTGGAGCCGAGGATCTGGAGCCGCCTGGCGAGCAGCATGCCCAGATTGAGCTCCGCCTTCGCCCCGCCCATCAGACCGATCACGACCATGCGGCCGCCGACCGCGAGCGAACGGAGGTTCTGATCGAGGTAGGCTCCTCCGATGTGGTCCAGCACGACGTCGACCCCGGCTCCACCGCCGGCCTCTCGAGCCACCTCGACGAAGTCCTGCTCGCGATAATTGACGGCAGCGTCCGCCCCCAGTTCCCGACAGCGGGCGCATTTCTCTTCGCTGCCGGCCGTCACGACACAGATCCCGCCCATCGCCTTGACGAGCTGGATCGTCGCGGTCCCGATTCCGCTTCCCCCGCCGTGCACGAGCACGCTCCCTGCGTCGGGCACCTGCGCGAGCTGGAAGACATTGAGGAAGACGGTGAGGAAGACCTCCGGATAGGCCGCGGCCTCTTCGAAGGAGAGCCGCTCGGGCACCTTCATCACGCTGCCGGCCGAGACCACCACCTCCTCCGCGTAACCCCCTCCCGGGAGCAGCGCCATGCCGCGATCACCGACCTGCCAGCCGGCGACCCCCTCCCCCACCTCGACGACCTCCCCAGCACACTCGAGGCCGAGAATATCCGAGGCACCGGGCGGCGGCGGATAATGCCCCTGGCGCTGGAGCAGATCGGCCCGGTTGAGCCCTGCGGCCACCACCTTGATCCGAAGGCTGCCCGGCCTCGAGTCGGGCGCCGGCACCTCGCCGACACTCATGCAGCTCTCGCCTCCGGGCGTTTCGATCACGATGGCCTTCACAGGGGATCCTCCGGTTGTGGGCTCGGGCGCCGCCCGCGAGCGAGGGTAGGACGGATCCGCCCGGATCTCCGCTAGAATTCCGCACGTCGGAGGTGGACGGAGGATCGCCGGCGGGCAAGCATCGCCCGCGGGAGGAAAGTCCGGGCTCCAAAGGGCAGGGAAGTCGGTAACACCGACCCGGGGTGACCCGAGGGAAAGCGCAACAGAAATCACACCGCCGATGGCGTATGCATCGGGTCGCTCGCGAGAGCCACCCGATCTGGTGAGCGCGCAAGCGCCCTCCCGCACAGGTAAGGGTGAAATCGTGGGGTAAGAGCCCACGCGCGACAGCCGGGCGACCGGCGGCGAGGCAAGCCCTTCCCGGAGCAAGCTTGAATAGGGGTGCCGCCGAGGGCGGCCCGTCCGTTGGGTTGGTTCGCCGACCCCGGCACCCGGGTTAGAGTGCTCGAGCGGCGTGGCAACACGTCGCCTAGATGAATGATCCTCACCGGAAGGGGCGAGAGCCTCTCACGGAACAGGACCCGGCTTATAGTCCACTTCGGAGTGTGCTCCTCGGAGCGCTCTTCGAACCCCGGGGAAGAAGCAATCGCCACGCCCCGGGCGCTCCGACACCTTGCCGCTCCAGTGGCCACGTGCACGCCGGGACGGATCGGCATCGTGGGCCATCGTTCCTTCCTCCGTTGGCTCTCCGTATTGGTCACCGGTCGAAGCTCCCACCGGTTGCGGGAAACCATGACTTCTCTTCGGATTCAGCGGCCAGAGATTGAGTCGTCGTTGAAATTTCCATGGCAAGCGGATGTTTCGGAGCCCTGTCCACGACCCCTGCCCGGAATTCCAGCATAAGTCGAGGGTGGCCGGCCCATGAATGCGGAGCATCGGGTCAGGCAACGAGCCGCGCCGCCACCAAATTGGCAACGTTCCGCGCGGCAACGGCCTCTGTCTCCATCGTCGAGACTGCGAACTCCATCGCGTTTACCCAATAGAGGCCGTCGGCGAGACGGAAGGGCGGAAGATCGCTGCTCGGGCGCAGGACCGGGTAGGCCTCCCAGCGGATCTGCTCCACTGCCTTGCGGCTGGAGAAGACCTCGTCGAGAAGCGACTCTGCGACTGGCTTTCGGCTGAAGAGCTTGTAAACGGGCATACCGTCTGGGGAGACAGCAACCAGGCCCAGCGAGCTGAACGGGATCGCGTCGTCCTCCACCGTGAGCACCGCGTCGGGCAGGTCGCCGGCGCGGGCCAGACCGAAGTAGCCGGCCCGAGGCGTCCCTTTGACGAAGGTCGCCCATGTGATCTGGAAGGGACGCGAGCGCAGGGCAGATTCGGACAAATCCAACCCCGAGAACTCGAGTGCCGACGGACCGGCGGGTGTCGCGAGGACGACCACGTCGTGCAGGACCGAGCGACCGTCCGACAGCTGCAGCTCGAAAGCCGCATCGGCCCTGGATATACCCGCCACCTGGGTGTCGGTATGCAACGTCGTGTCGGCGTCCCGCACCAGACCTTCACACACGCGGCGATTGCCGCCGTCCACCGAGAAGAGAGTCCCTGCCAATCCGGCGCCCGCGAGCGCGATCGACGTGGCGAGCGCGTGCATGGACACGTCCTGCCCGTACATGATTCGGCCGACGGGCGTGGCGTATTGGTCCACGAAGCGGCCTCGGACGCCGCTGTCCGCGAGCCACTGGCGCCCGTCCTTCTGCAGCAGGTCGGCGAGGCCCAGCTCTCTGCAGAGTTCCAGCGGCGAGTCGAAGGCCGTGCCGCGTTCGAGATGCTCGTACACCTGGTTCCACTGGTCGACACTGCGAGCGACCGCGCGCTGCAGCCGCAGGGGCGCCACTATCCCGTAGCGCCGCACGGCAGCCAATCGCGTGACCAGAGCCGAGTCGTGGGTACGAAACACCAGGCGTTGCCCATCCCACACGCCCACACTCTCACCGCCGCCCTCGTTGCGCTGATGTGGCGGGGCACGCTCGAGTGAGAGGCGATCTACGAAGTCCGCCATGTAGCGATTGGTCTCGTGGATGATCGTTCCGCCGGCCTCGACCGGCGTTCCGCCCACATCGAGCGTCGCGAGCCGCCCGCCCAGGCGGACGTCGCGCTCGTAGAGGGTCAGGGCAGCCCTCTCCCCCAGCGCCCGACGCAAGAACCAGGCAGCCGAGCAACCGGCGATCCCACCTCCGACTATGGCGATGTCCGGTTCGTTCACGGCGTGTTCCGAATCTCCTCGTTCGGCGAAACTTCTTCGCGACTTCTTCGCGACTTCGATTGCTATTTCAATTGCTAATGCACCTTACACGTTCGAGGCGAATCAGACCGATGGCACCGTACCATGAGTGGTTGGGCGGGCAACATCGAGAAGGAAGAAATTCATCAATTTCGGGGCACGCCGATTGTGGGGACGCAGCGGCAAGCGCGCTATCGCCTCAGGCGTCCTGTCCAACTTTGCCCTGCGGCTCCCGCTCCAATCAGAGGCCGAACAGCTTGTACCCTATCGACAGCACCTATCGACAGCACCACCGCACCATGACTCTCTGTCGTCAGCTACTGAGCTTGCGCCCGGCTTCGCGACTCTATTGGTCATCACTCACTCTCGCCCCGAGCCGACGGAGATTTCAGCCCGGCGGTAGTACAGAAAATTCCATCACAGCCGGGCATTGGAACCGATTCCGCGATTTCGCCGATCAGCACATGGCGGTGCCGTAGTACACGTTCTGATGACCATGCGGGTCCGGGCCGTGTCCGGGCGCGGATCGCCCATCCCCCGCGAAGCTCGGCGGCTCGAGATTCAGGAGTCACCTTCTTCGAACCCGCCTCGCTCCTGCACGAGACTTCGCACCTCGTCGAGCAGGCCTTCCAGGTCATGAGCCCCCTTCTGGAGCAGCCCCTCGACCTCCCCCTCGAGCTCGGAACGATCGCCGGGAGTGAGGTCCTTCGCAGTGACGACGATCACCGGGATCCGCCGCCAATCCGACTCCCGGCGGAGCTCACGCAGGAACTCGAAGCCGTCCATCACCGGCATCATCAGGTCCAGGAGAATCAAGATTGGCGTCTGCTCCCGAACCCGCTCGAGGGCCTCGACGCCGTTGGTCGCCTCGACCACCTCGAAGCCCTGCTTCTCCAGAGTGCGTCGCATCAGCTCTCGCAGGCCCAGCTCGTCTTCGACGAGGAGCACCGGACGGGAAGAGTCGCTGCTGCGGTATTGGTTCAGCGCCTCGACCAGACGTTCCTTGTCCACCGGCTTGGTGAGGTAGTCGGCGGCGCCGAGGGCGTAGCCCATGTTGCGATCTTCGAGCATGGAGACCATGACGACGGGGACGTCATGGAGCTCGGGGTCACGTTTCAGCTCCTCGAGCACCGCCCAGCCATCCTTGCCGGGCATCATGACGTCGAGGGTGATGACCGAGGGGCGCACGAGGCGGGCCTGGGCGATCCCCTCCTCCCCGCTGGCCGCGGTCACGACATTGAATCCGTCTCGCCGAAGCGCCCGGGACATGAGCTCGCAGGCATTGGGATCGTCGTCGATGACGAGCACGCATCGACCGACCCGGGGTGCTTCCTCTTCTGGTTCTGCCGCGATCGCGGCGGGGATCTCCCGAGCCGTCTCGGCGGCAGCCCGCTCGGCGGCCGCATCCGCAGTCTCGACCACCACCGCGGGCAAGCACACGCGGAAGGTGGTCCCGAGCCCCAACTCGCTCTCGACCTCGATGTCACCGCCCATCATGCGACAGAAGCGCAGGGCGATGGGAAGCCCGAGGCCCGTGCCGCCGTATTCGCGTGTGGTCGAGGTGTCGGCCTGGGTGAACTCCTGGAAGACCCGATCGAGCATGCCGGCCGGGATGCCGATGCCGGAGTCCCGCACCTCGAAGACGATCCGATCTCCACTCTGGCCGGCGCCGCGACTTTCACCAGCGCCTTCACCTACATCGGCGCCGTCGTTTACACCGACGCCTTCGCCTACACCAACGCCTTCGCTCTCACCCCCACCCCCGCCCTCCTCGCGCCGGGCGGTGAGGGTAATGGTGCCCCGATCGGTAAACTTCGCCGCGTTGCTGATGAGATTGAAGAGCACCTGACGCAGCTTCGTGATATCGGCATGCATCGTTCCGAGATCCCAGGAGAAATCGCGCACCAGCTCGTTGTCGTTCTGTGCGATGAGCGAGCCGATCGTATTGACGACGTCTTCGAGCATCGTCTCTACGGAAAAAGTCTCGAGGTAGAGCTCCGTACGGCCGGATTCGATCTTCGACAGGTCGAGCACGCCGTTGATCAGGTTGAGCAGGTGCTTGCCCGCGCGGTGGATCTTCTGCAGATCGGCCACCATTTCGTCCTGACCGTCACTCTCCGCCTCTTCCATGAGCATCTCGCTGTAGCCGAGGATGGCGTTCATCGGCGTGCGCAGCTCATGGCTCATGTTGGCCAGGAAGGTGCTCTTGGCGTGGTTGGCTTCGTCGGCCCGGGTCTGGGCGTCCCGCGCGGCTCGCTCCGCTTCCTCCCGCTCGTCGATCTCGCGGTGAATCGAGGAAGTCATGGCATTGAAGCTGCGGGCGAGCCGGCCGAGCTCGTCACCCGAGCGAACCCGAACCGAGCTCGCATAGTCTCCGTCTGCAACGCGCTCGGCAGCGCCGGCCAGCTCTTCCACCGGGTGGATCACCAGTCGGCGCAGGATCGGGAGCATCAGGGCGACCACTCCCAGGAGAACCGCCACTCCGATCAGCGCGATTCGCCTGCGCAGGGCCGCGGCGGGTGCAGTGACCTCATCCATGTCGATTTCCGCCAGCATCACCCACTCGAGGCCGGGAATCGAAAGTGGACCGTAGGAGGCCAACACGGGGATCCCGCGATAGTCGGCGTGAACCATCGTGCCCGACCCGCCCTCGAGCGCCAGGCGCGCGGCCTCGGTATCGATGGACTGGGAGAGGATCGTCGATGAATCGCTGAAGCGGCTATCCGATCGCATGCTGAGATCGCTGCCCACGAGGTAGGTCTCGCCGCTCTCTCCGAGCCCCGCGACGTCGGTCATGATCTGATCGATCTCGTCGATCGGCATTTGAAACACCGCGACGCCAATCCGCTCGTCGCCCGCGAAGATCGGAGATCCAACGAAGCTCGCGGGCACTCCACAGCTGGGCCCGTAGGGGGCAAAGTCGCGCAACACGATCTCGCCCTTCGGCGCCTCGAGAGCCTCGCGCACCACTTCGGCGAAGTTTGTGTCCCGGTAGGGACCGCTGTGGAAGTTCGTGGCGAAGTCCACCTCCTTGAAGACGCTGTAGATGAGATTGCCTGCGAGATCGAAGAGAAAGATGTCGTGGTATCCGAAGCTCTCGAGGAAGCCACGGAGCAACGGGTGAAAGCGGCGATGGAGCTGGTCGTAGCTCGTGTCACCCGGGGCTGAATCGAGCAGGTGTTTACTTCCGACCGGTTGGGGATTCAGGGCGATGTAGTGGGCCTGCAAGGCGCGCGCGACGGCGGCGCGGGGGAGCAGTTGGTCCACATTGCGCCACGGAAGCCCACCCGCCTCGAAACGCGGCCGGACCTCCTGCTCGTAATAGCGCCGCAAGACCGCCTCTTCCGGGTCCGTCGCCGGATTCGACTCCGTGAAGGCTCTCGTGAACGAGACCGTCGCGTCCACCACCATCTCGTCTCTGGCGAAGTTGACGATCTGTCCGCGAATGATCGCGAAGTAGCTCTCGATGAATCCCG
>CBDUYG010000125.1:0-8081 GCA_965371385.1 uncultured Myxococcales bacterium
CGCGGCGGCACTCTCACCAAGAGACGCGGCGGCACTTTCATCAAGAGACGCGGCGGCGCCCTCATCAAGAGACGACGAGGGCAGCGCCGATGCGGGTGCCGTGCTTCGCGCCTGGCACCGGGGCGAGAGCCTGGTCCCCCTCAGCCAGGGAGGCTTCGCCGCCCTGCCCCAGGACTGGCTGGCGCGCTTCGGCCATCGGGTGACCGACCTGCTGGAGGCCCAGTCCGGAACGGGCCGCCTCCCCACCTGTGCGCTGCCGGATCTGGCTCGCCTGTGCGACGACCTCGGTGAAGAGCGCCCCGCCATCGTCGAGCGGCTCGCTCCGCTGATCGAGGATTTCGACGGAATTCCGCAGGTGCCATTGCCCGAAGACTTCGTGGGCAAGCTGCGCGGCTATCAGCAGCGGGGTGTCGATTGGCTCTGCTACCTGCGCGAGGCCGGTCTCGGGGCCCTGCTGGCGGACGACATGGGGCTCGGCAAGACGGTCCAGGCACTATGCGCCCTGGAATCGAACTCCCTCGTCGTCTGTCCCACCAGTCTGCTCTTCAACTGGAAGGACGAGCTCGATCGCTTCCGCCCGGGGCTGAGCTACGCCCTCTACCATGGCCCCAAGCGCGAGCTCGACGAGAGCGCCGACGTCATCCTCACGAGCTACTCGATCCTACGCCTCGACGCCGAACGGCTGACCCGGCGCAGCTGGAGGACGGTCGTGCTCGACGAGGCCCAGAACATCAAGAATCCCGACAGCCAGGTCGCAAGGGTGGCGTGTCGGCTCGACGCCGATTCCCGTATCGCCCTCACCGGCACTCCCGTGGAGAATCGTCTCGACGAGCTGTGGAGTCAGCTCCAGTTCTTGAATCGAGGTCTACTTGGCAGCCGCCAGGACTTCCGCGAACGCTACGCCCGCCCGATCGCCGATCAGGACGAGGCGGCGGTCGTAAAGCTGCGCGAGCGAATTCGCCCCTTCCTGCTGCGACGCCGCAAACGCGAGGTGGCACCCGAGCTACCGCCGAGGACCGAGGTCGTGATCCACTGCGAGCTCGATGAGAGCGAACGGCAGGTCTACGATGCGATTCGAGCGGCGACCATGAGCGAGGTCGTCTCCCAGCTGCGCGCGGGAGGCAGTGTGCTCGCGGCTCTCGAGGCCTTGCTGCGTCTGCGCCAGGCCGCCTGTCATCCCGCCCTGGTCCCCGGCCAGCAGGCAACGACCTCATCCAAGATCCAGCTCCTCGTTTCGCGTCTCTCGCAGGCGGTCGCCGACGGCCACCGGGCCCTCGTCTTTTCCCAATGGACGTCCCTTCTCGACCTGGTCGAGCCGCACCTCGAGAGCGCCGAGATCGATTTCTCCCGTCTCGACGGTTCGACACGCGATCGCAGCGAGGTCGTGCATCGCTTCCAGTCGGACGAAGGCTCCCCCGTCATGCTCGTCTCGCTCAAGGCCGGCGGAACCGGCCTCAATCTCACCGCGGCCGATCACATCTTCCTGCTCGACCCCTGGTGGAACCCCGCGGTCGAAGATCAGGCGGCGGACCGCGCGCATCGCATCGGGCAGACGCGCCCTGTCGTGGTACATCGACTCGTCGCCCAGGAGACCGTCGAAGAGGGAATCCTGGCTCTACACGAGCGCAAGCGCGCCCTCTCGGAGGCGGCTCTGGGCGGCGGCGACGCAGGTGGCCCGGGTCTGACGCGAGAGGATCTCCTGAACCTCCTCTCTTGAACTGGGCTTCCCGAGGAGCCCAGCCGCCACAAAGCCCCCCAGCGGCAGGCGCACAGGACGCGTGCTGTCGCGCAGGGCCCGTCCCGGGGCTCAAGCCGGGGGCGTTTCCACCCGAATAGGTAGCACGATGTCAGATCGCCCAATTCTCCTGTTGCTCGTGTCCGCTCTCCTCGGGCTGCTGCTCTTCGCTCCCGCGGCCGGTGCGGAAGACCCGAAGTCGGCCACGCACGAGGCCCGCTCGCCGAAGCACCACCAGGCCTCGGAGACGACGGTGGAAGCCGCTCCATCGCACTCCGACACTCCTGTCCTACAGACCCGCCAAACGGTCAAGAAGCGCATCGAGAGCATCGAGCCCGCCACCTGGCTCCAGCGATTCGGACAGGTACGAGTCGTCAGCCGCTGAAGAGCCACTCGCCTGCGGCGGAGCAACCTGCGTCGGCGCTCGAATCTCGCTTCGAGCATGAGGAGCGAAGAGACGCGCTTCGCCGACATCGCCCCGGGGACCTCCCGATCGATTCAAGCTAGTCTCCCCCCGGCCGAATCGATCGGCCCAGCCGCCCCCGACTCTCGAACCGCTGAAGGAAGCCATGGCCCCCGGTCGTAAGGATCCCTACGTCATCCTGGGAGTCCGCCCCGATGCGGACGATGCGACGATCAAGAAGGCATACCGCCGACTGGCCCAGGAGCATCACCCGGATCGGAACGAGGACGATGCCCGGGCCGAAGAGCGCTTCAAGGAGGTCTCCGCCGCCTACGCCGTGCTCTCGGACCCCGATCGCAGGCGCGCCTATGACGAGTTTGGGGAGATCGCTCTCGACCCCAACTTCGACGCCGACCGAGCACGACACGCCCAGCGCGGCTTCGGGGCAGGCGGGGGGTTCGGGGCAGGCGGCCTCGGGGGAAGCTCGGACTTCAGCTCGATCTTCGAGGATTTCTTTTCCGCAGGGGGGCACCCGCCGCGTGACTCAGGGCGGGGCCGACGGCCGGCCCGTGGAGCGGATCGCGAGCTCTCGATCGAACTCGACCTCGAAGCGGTCGCCAAGGGCAGCGAGCAATCGATCACCTTCCATCGCGGCGACGCCCAGGGACTCGCCCAGCGCGAGACCCTGAGGATTCAGGTGCCACCCGGAGTCAAGGACGGCGCGCGTATTCGCCTGGCGGGCAAGGGGGACGAGGGACTCTCGGGCGCCCCTCCCGGCGACCTCTACTGCCGGATCGTCGTCCGACCTCACGCATTCTTTGCGCGGGAGGAGTTCGACCTCAACCTCGAGGTTCCGATCTCGATCGTGGAGGCGACCCTGGGTGCAGAGATCGAAATCCCCACTCTCGAGGGCAGGGTGAGCCTCAATGTCCCGGCGGGAACCGACGGAGGAAGCCGGCTGCGCCTGCGCGGCAAGGGGCTTGCGCGACCCGGTAGCGGCGCGTCGGGCGATCTCTACGTCACCTTTCGGATCCGGGTGCCCAAGGACCTGGGCCCGGAGGATCGCGAGAAGCTGGGCGCGCTCGAGGAGCTGGGGCCGAAGGATCTCAGAGAGCACCTCCACGAATGACGCGCCGCCGGCGCCCACTCGCGATATCCTGCGCCGAGGCGATGGAGCGACACAGCTGAAGGCAGCCGGCGACCCACCGAGACGAACCGAACCAGGGAGCGAGTGAGCAAGTCATGGGCGAAGCAGCGACCATCATCCTGGTCCGTCACGGTGAGACCTCGGCGAATACGGGCGGCATCTGGCACGGATCGACCGACACCCCCCTATCCGAGCGCGGGCATCGACAGGCCGATCGGGTCGCGGAGTACCTCGCGTCCCGCGCCGACCCCCCGGCTGCGATCTATGCGAGCCCCTTGCAGCGAGCTCACGATACCGCCCGCGCGATCGCGCGCAGAATCGCCCTCGAGGTGGAGATCGAAGCCCAGCTGGAGGAATACCACCTGGGCCGCTGGGAGGGCATCAGCTACAAGGATCTGCATGAGAAGCACGACTTCTGGAGTCAAATCAAGAGCGATCCCCACTTCGCCCCCCACGGCGGCGAGAGCCCGATGCAGGTGGTCGAGCGATACATCGGCGCGCTCGAACGCATCGCGGATCAGCACCGGGGAGAGCGGGTCATCGTCGTGGGACATGGAGGGGCGATGTGCATGGCCCTCGCCCACCTGCTCGATGGAGACTACTCGAACTGGTCGGCGGTGATGGCCAACTGCGCGATCACCGAGCTCGTGCTCGAGCCTGCGCCCGAGCTGCTGAGCTTCAACTACAAGGATCACCTCGAAGACGTCTGACGATGTCCGATGATGCGGCCGATCGACGTAGACGTCGCGTAGAAGAGGTCGATCGACGCGACTGACGAGCCCCCTCTCCAATTCCAGTCCCACTGGAATCCTCGACATACGCCCGCCCCCCCGGCGCCGGCCCCTCCACGCCGGCCGGATCCCGAGGTCGAACGCGATCCGGGTTTCAGTAGTGTGCAAGTCCGACCGAAGAGTCCTTTGGGGATGGAGCGAACCGGGAGTTCAAGCAACCGGATCGCGGCGCACTCGAGGGGCTCCACCCGCCGACGCATTCGAATGGAGAGGCCATCAGCTCGACCGTGTCTACTCGACGAAGTGAAACTCTCGCGCGTCATCCTCAATCAAGATCGCCGCAGCGTGGCCGATCCGAATCGTCGGTCCGGGCCCGAAGCGCACACCCGCGCGGACTTCGACACCCCACGTCGTCCCGTGAAGGAGAAGTCTAGTGTTCGGCCTGCGCCACGCCTTCGACGACTTCCCGATTCGGCGCAAGATCACTCTCACCGCGATGTTTGCGAGCAGCGTCGCCCTCTTCGTCGCTTGCGCGGGCTTCTTGACGCACGAAACCATCTCGATCCGTCGGACGACCCTGGCGAGGCTCCATGGAGTCGGAGGTGTAATTGCCGAGAGCAGCACGGCTGCGCTCCAGCGCGACGACCCCACGGCGGCCGGCAAGGCCCTCTCGGCGCTTCGTGCGGAGAACCAGATCCTCTCTGCCTGCATCTACGATTCGAACGGCCGACTCTTCGCCGACTATTCCCGCGACGCCTCGGAATCTCGCTGTCGGGAAGCGAATCAACGCCGCAGAGGATCGTATCGCGAGGGGGGAGACGTCGTCCTCGCCCTTCCCGTCAAGCTTTCGGGTCAGGTCATCGGCAGTGTAGTCACCCGCTCGCTCACGGTAGACATGCTTCCGCTGCTCGGCCGCTACGGCGCCTGGATGTCTCTCCTCGTCGTGATGTCGGGATTGATCGCGTATTGGCTCGCCTCGCGCCTCCAACACTTCATCTCTGCCCCGATCCTCCGCCTCGTCGAGACCTCCCGGCGCGTCTCGTCCACCAAGGACTACTCCTTGCGTGCGGCCGAGGCCGGCGAGGACGAGGTGGGGCTCCTGGTTTCGGCCTACAACGAGATGCTCGAGCAGATCCAGGTTCGCGACCGCGCCCTCGAAGAGACTCAGAGTCAGCTCGACGAAACGATCCAGACCCGCACCGCCGAGCTCGTCGCGGCCGTCGCGGATCTGCGCGCAGAGATCTCCCAGCGCAAGATCGCCGAGGAACGGATCCGCTACATGGCCTACTTCGACAACCTGACGGGGCTGCCCAATCGGCAGTACCTGAGTGAGCGCCTGGACGAGGCTCTGCGTGAGGCACGAAGAGACGACAGCCTGCTCGCCCTGCTCTTCATCGATCTCGACCACTTCAAGGAGATCAACGACAGCTTCGGGCACAGCACCGGCGACATGCTCCTCGGCTCCGTCGCCCAGAGGCTGACCGAGTGCGTGCGTTCGAGCGACGACGTCACGACCCTGAACTCGGAAACGCAAGACGAAACCGTGCCGCATACCGTCTCGCGCCAGGGGGGCGACGAATTCACGATCCTCCTGACCCAGGTCGCCAACTCATTCGACGCATGCCGAGTGGCAACGCGGATCCTCACCGCCATGAAGGAGCCGTTCTCCCTCAACGGCCGGGACGTAGTCGTCGGCGCCAGCATCGGGATCGCGGTCTTCCCCCACGACGGAGACGACACCGATGTTCTGCTCAAGCACGCGGACACGGCGATGTACCACGCCAAGAAGTCCGGCCGGAACGACTACGCCTGTTTTTCAGAATCGATGAAGAAGGAGGCCCTCCAGAAGCTCACGTTGGAGGGCGATCTGCGCAAGGCGATCGAGCGCAAGGAATTCGAGCTCTACTACCAGCCCAAGATCGACAGCCAGACGGATCGGGTCTGCGGGCTCGAGGTGCTCATTCGCTGGCGTCATCCCGAGCGGGGCATGGTCTCGCCGGTAGAATTCATCCCGGTCGCCGAGGAGACCGGGTTGATCGTCCCGATCGGAGAGTGGGTACTGCGAGTAGCGTGCTCCCAGACCCGAACCTGGCACAACTCGGGGGTCCACAACCTTCCGATCTCGGTCAACGTCTCGAGTCGACAGTTCCGCAAGAATGCCCTGATGGAGACGGTGACGGAGATCCTGGCCGAGTCGGGGATGGCGCCGCGCCAGCTCGAGCTCGAGGTCACCGAAACCACGATGCTCCAGGACGAGGACGAAGCGGTCACCGCCCTCTTGCGCCTCAAGGAGCTCGGAATCCAGGTCGCCCTCGATGACTTTGGTACCGGCTACTCGTCCCTCAGCTACGTGCGCCGGCTTCCCCTCGACACCATCAAGATCGACCGCTCCTTCGTCAAGGAGCTGGGGCAGGACTCCGAGAGCGCGAGCATCGTGACTGCGATCATCGCGATGGCGCACAGTCTCGGGCTGCGAGTCGTCGCCGAGGGCGTCGAGACCGAGCAACAGGCCGACTTCCTGCGCAGCCAGGGTTGCGAAGAGCTCCAGGGCTTCCTGTACAGCGAGCCGGTGCCTGCCGCGGCGATCCCCGCCCTGCTGAAGGACGACAAGAAGCTGCGCCGGATACAGGCGCAGTAGAGGATCCTCTTCGCGAGAGACTCAGCGGAATCGGAGAGGGATGACGCGCCGCCCGGCCTCGATCCTGCCAGAGCCCGCCTCCGGTCGGTGGGCGCGGCGGCCGCGATCCAGCGGGCCCATTCCCGCCATGATCATGCAACGCGGCCGCTCACGAGTCGGTCATCGGCGTTGCCGCTCTCTGCGCGCTATACCTCGAGGGTCACACGATCGTTGCCTCCGACGATGCCTCCTGGAGGAAATCTGGATTCGACGATTTCGACCAATCATTGGCGACGAGCGCGCAGTGTGCCCGGTCCAGCCGCAACAGAGGAATGGCACGATGGCAAGAGTGGAGCTATTGGATCCGGAGAAGGCCGAGGGCCGGGTCAAGGAAGTGTTCGAACGCGTCAAGTCGTACTACCACATGGTGCCCGGCTTGCAGAAGGCGCTCTGCTACCTGCCGGAGACGACGGACTCCCTGTGGGATCTGAGCCTGGCCACGGCGAGCGAGGGCAACATCCGCGAGGAGCTGAAGCGAGTCTTCTTCGCCGTCACGGCCCACGAGGTCGAGTGCGAGTACTGCACCGCTGCCCATATGATCGCGCTGCTGGGCAAGCAGTGGTCCCAGGAGGAGTGCGTCGAAGTGATCCAGGGCAAGCCCTCCCCCCGGCTCAGCGACAAGGAGAACCTCGCGGTGGACTTCGCGCGGGCAGTCGCACGGCGCCCGGCCGGGATCAGCGACGAGCAGACCGATGGGCTGCGCGCCGCCGGCTGGACGGATCCGGAGATCGTGGAGATCGTCGCCGCCGTCGCCCTCATGCGATACACCACGACGGTGGCCAGCGCCCTCGACGTCCCGCTCGAGAAGGCCATGGAAGGCATCGGGGTCAGCTGCGGGGTTCCGCTGGATCGACTCGACACCTGAGCCCGGGGATCCGGGCCGGACCTGCCTCCCTACCGAGGCGGTCGAACCGGCCTCGACGATTCGTCTCAGGCTGCCTCTCGAAACGAGCGAAACCAGAGGTTCGCAGCAAATGAATACGTCGTTGGCCCCCCGTCCCAAGGTTCTTGCTTATGCCCTCGGCGTCACGACTCTGTTCTGCATCATCAATGCAGCTCAACGATTCACGCTGGGTGCGTCCCCGCTGGACCCGGCGGGCTACCTCTTTCCTGCGATCGTGGGTGCCATATCGGGGACCTTGATCGCGAGAACGCTGCTTCGAGTGCAGGAGCTCAACGCCGCCCTCGATGCCAGGGTCGCTCATCTGGAGAGGCTCCTACCCATATGCGCGTCGTGCAAGAGCATCCGCCGTCGGGATTCAGACCCCGAGAGGGAAGCGTCCTGGATGCGCATCGAGCAGTATCTGCACGAGGAAGCCGGGCAGCTCCTCACCCACGGCCTCTGCCCCGGTTGCTCGAAGGATCTGCAAGATCGCTATCAAGCTGCT
>CBDUYG010000126.1:0-8001 GCA_965371385.1 uncultured Myxococcales bacterium
TTCCTGCCGGGTGGTCTTGGCCGTATCGCCCGGGAGGGTCGAGTCTATCTCGATGCCGAGGTGGCTCATGCAGTGACCGAGACCTGTCCGGGGCACGTGACGCTGTTGAGCGGACGCTACCCGGGCCCGGCCGGCATACCGGGCAACAGCTTCATCGATCAACGCACGGGCGAGCTTCACTACTGCGTCGAAGACCCGTCACCCGATGCTCGGGTGATCGAAGGGAGTGAGGCGCCCAAGGCGGGGCGGTCGCCGCGAAACATCCGCGTTGCCATGCTGGGCGATTGGCTCAAGCAGAGTTCTCCTGAGAGCCGGGTCATGAGCGTATCGGGAAAGGATCGGGCCGCGATCGCCAGTGTCGGACGGGGGGCGGATGCCGCTTATTGGCTCCTGAAGCCTGTCGGCTTTTCGACCAGTCGCTACTACATGAAAGAGCTGCCGGACTGGGTTCGACGCTGGAACGGCTCCCGGCTCGAGGTGGACGGTCTGCTGAGCGGGCTGCCCGGCCGCTGGGACCACACGATCGATGCAGAAGAGAGCGGTGGGCGTCCCGACGACTTCCATGCGGAGTCGGGCTCGCTGAGTCGCACGAGTGGTCATCCCCTGCGTGAGGGTGACCGCGATGAAGTCTTCGGCAACCTCTACCGAAGCCCCTTCCTCGACGACCTGACGCTCGAGTTCGCCCTCGAGCTCGCAGACCGGGCGGCTCTTGGTCAGCGCGGAGTGACGGATCTGCTGGTCGTCTCGCTCTCCGCTACCGATACGGTCGGCCATACCTATGGTCCCGAGAGTCACGAGGCCCGGGATGCGCTCTTGCGCCTCGACTCGGCACTGGAGCGATTCCTGGCAGAGCTGAAATCGAAGATCGGAGGTGAGGGGCTGCTGGTCGTACTCACTGCAGACCACGGCGTGCTGCCCATCCCCGAGTGGCTGGCGGAGACCGGCCGCAGCCACTGCCCGCTCGAGGGGGGCAGGCAGGGACTCGTGAGGCCGCTGGCGGGTCTGATGCTGAAGCTCCAGACCCAGGTCGGACCGGTCCTCTCCGTGCCTCCCGACTGGTTCAGATCCACGGGCACGAGCATCCACGTCGACCGCGGCGTTGCAAGTGAGCGCGGTAGCTCTCCGGCGGTGATCGCCGAGTTGATCTCGGAGTACCTCGAGGGCTACGACGCGATCGAGGAGGTCTGGACCCGGGAGGAGATCCTCTCGGGCGAGGGGGAGATCGCCGAGCTCCAGCGCCACTCCTTCGATCCCGAGCGCAGCGGTGACCTGAGAGTCCAGGTGGCTCGCGACTGCCTGCTTCAGAGCAAGGAGCATGGCACCACCCATGGCAGTCCTTACGGATACGATCGCGAGGTTCCGCTCGTCTTCATGGGGTCGGGCGTCGTAGCGGGAGAGATATCGGGCCGGGCCGCGACGGTGGATGTCGCGCCGACGCTGGCAAACTACCTGGGCCTCCCCCTCCCGGAGGGCCTCGACGGGCGGGTGCTGTCGCTCTCCCAGCCGGCCGCGATCTCGGCCGAGGGCAGGCCTGGCCCGGCGCTCGATGATGATGGCTCCGTCCAGCCCTGAATTCATCGCGACGGGACGGGTTGTTGCTAGTGCGGAGGCGGATCCGGGGGAGCCTGCGAGGCACCGGGGTGTTCTGGATCGTAGATGTCCGGCTCGAGGTAGATCCAGATCTCAGCCAGGGAGCTGCCCTCCCTCACACGCGCTTCAGCGGCGTCGATCGACTCCGTGAGCTCCGCGAAGCTCAGGCTCGACACGAACTCCACCTTGGCGGCGAGCAGTACCTGCTCGGGCCCGATGTGCTGGGTTTTCATGTTGATGACCCGATGGACATCGTCCCCGGCCTCGATCGCGCGTACGAAGTGCTCGCGGTCGGCGTCGCTGGCTCCCTCGCCGATCAGCAGGCTCTTCATCTCGATCGCGAGGACGACGGCGATCCCGCCCAGGAGCAGGCCGATGGTGATGGTTCCGGCCGCATCGAAACGGGCATCCCCCGTGCCGGCCGCGAGCATCAGGCTCCCCAGAGCGATGAGCAGGCCGAGCAGGGCGCCGAAGTCCTCGAGGATCACGACCGGGAGTTCGGGGTTCTTCGTCTTGCGAATGAAGCTCCACCATCCCGCGTTGCCCTTGAGGCGAGCTCCTTCGCGGATCGCCATGCGAAACGAGAAGCCTTCGAGGACCAGTCCTGCGATCAGGATCGCGATCGCGATGCCCAGACTCTCGAGAGGCTCGGGATGCTGCAGCTTGTGGACGCCCTGATAGATGGCGAAGAGCGATCCCAACGAGAAGAGGATCAGGGCCACCACGAAGGACCAGAAGTAGCGCTCGCGACCGTAGCCGAAGGGGTGGCTGGAGGACGGCGCGCGTGCGGCGGCGGCACCGCCCCAGAGCAGCAATGCTTGATTTCCGGTATCCGCAAGAGAGTGGACCGACTCTGCCAGCATGGAGGAGGCGCCGGTCATGAAGAAGCCGATGAACTTGAGGATTGCGATGCCCATGTTCGCCGACAAGGCAGCGTAGATCGCGCGACGATTTCCCGAGTCCATCGCTTTCCTCCATCCTCCGTGATTCCCCGTGCGAGACGGAGCTCGTAGGTCATCCCCGGCGAGCTCCGTTTCGCGTCGCAGTTCCAGTCGCAGCGCCCGATGACGATTGCAACCGTAGCCTGCCCCGCTCAGTCCCGGCCAGTCATCGCGGCTTCGATGTCCCTGCTCGCGGGAATTGCGCTGATCGCAAAGGACGCCGTCGCGGAGATCGGGATCCACCAGGTCCACGCGATGCGCGTCTCTCCGAGCAGGAGCGGGTGCAGGAAGAGCAGGAGGCCGATCCCCCCGCCGACCGCGAGGCCCAGCACTCCGAGCCCGTCGCGTGCCGGCGTCCGCAGGAGGATCGCTCGGGCGAAGACTCCGAGCAGTCCGCCGTAGAGGATCGTCATCGACGAGAGGGCAAATTCGACCAGTGAAAGACCGCCGCCCGATCGCTGGACATGGCCGTGGTACGAGGACATGGCGAGCGCGGCCCCCACCAGCAGCGCGCCGGCGATCAGGGAGATGCGCCGGATCTGCCGGGTGAGTGCTCGATCGTCGAGGTCCGGACCGTCTTCCCGCGTGGGGGCGATGTCGCTGACCCAGGTGCTCGCGATCGCGCAGGTGGCAGAGTCGAGACTCGACATCGCCGCCGCGAAGAGCCCCGCGAAGACGAGTCCACGAACGCCCGGGGGCAGCTCGTGAAGGGCGAAGAGCGGCAGTATGCGCGCCGAGTCGGAGATGTCGTAACCGGGGGCCGTCGCGTACGCAAAGGCGATCCCGGTCCCGATGAATAGGAAGAGCAGGCTCAGGGGGAAGTTGAGCAGGCCGGAGCCGAGCAGGGCCCATCCCCCGCTGCGCCCGTCGCGGGTGGCCAGCAGCCGCTGGACCATGTCGTGATCCGTGGCGTGAGTCGCGAGGGTGAGGACGAAGCCTCCGAGGAAGGCCGTTCCGAAGGGCAGGGTGCTGGTCAGGGAGAAGAGGGGATCGAATTCGAATATTTCTGTGCGAGCGTTGGTGCTGCCCCAGCTCCAGATCTCGGCCAGCCCACCGGGCGCACGCCCGTCCAACACCCACAACAGGGCCAGCGCACTGAGTATGAACACGAAGCCCTGAAGAACGTCCGTCCAGATGACCGAGCGAATGCCGCCCATCCAGGTGTAGGCGATCGCGATCGCACCGCATAGCACGATCGCGACCTCGATCGGCTGCTGGGTCACGGTCGAGAAGGCGAGGGCCGCGATGAAGAGTCGCACTCCCGATGCGAGGATCCGCCCCGCGACGAAGGCCAGGGCTGACGCGAAGCGGGTCCCCGGGCCGAAGTGGATCTGCAGTAGACCGTAAACGGTGACGATCCCGAGCCTGTGATAGAGCGGGATCACCAGAACACTGAGAATCCCCTTTCCAGCGAGCGCACCGAACGCGAACTCGAGATAGCTCCAACTTCCCGAATAGCCGGCGTGGGGCACACCGATGAAGGTCGCTGCGGAGAGCTCCGTCGCGATCATCGAGCAGAGCACGGCCCAGGTGGGTAGAGAGCGATCCCCCAGGAGTAGCGAGCTGGAAGAGGAGTGGCCTCGGCTCGACGCGTAACCGATCCAAAGCACCACGATCACGTAGATCGCAATGACCGCGTAGTCAAAGGCACTCATGTGGGGGCGCAGCCTCGCGGAATGATTCTGCTCGCCGCGAGCAAGGTGCGAGGCGTAGGGTCTCGCTCAGCTCCATCATCGGTACCGAGAAGTGAGGGCGGATGCATGGATTGCATTACAAGAGCGTCACGGCTACGAGAGTCTCCGCCCCGCGGGACCGGGGGCAGGTAGGAACCCGGAAGTTTCTTCACAATTCGCTGCATCTCCGATTCGGGATGGTATAAAATGAAGCGCAATCCCGGAGAATGAATGCGAGCTCACAACAATCCCAATTCCTCGGGCGACGAGCCCATCATCGAGGCCGCGAATGAGTCCTACTTCGACGAGCTCGATGTCTCGATCAAGCCCGGCTTCGACCAGCGCCTGCTGGAATCGTCCGTCTCCACGATGGCGCGTAGGGTGCCGATCGTATTCCCCAAGGAGGCAACCGTCACGGACGCGGTTCGCGCGATGCAGCGTGAGCATCGCGGCTGCGTCTTGATCACGGAGGACGGGACACGGCAGACGGCCCTGATCGGAATCTTCACCGAGCGGGATGTTCTCTTTCGCATCGTCGATCGCGGTCGCAATCCCCAGGAGCTGAACCTGGGCGACGTCATGATGCGGGATCCTGAGGTGCTTCCCCGCACCGCGCCGCTGGCCTGGGTGTTGAACAAGATGTCGGTCGGAGGCTTCCGGCACGTTCCGATCGTGGATGGGGAGTGCCGCCCCGTCTTCATCGTCTCGGTGCGCGACATCGTGGATTACCTCGTGGCATCCTTTCCCAGCGAAGTCCTCAACCTGCCGCCGGACTTCGACTGTGAAAGATATCGGGAGCGCGACGGGGCCTGATCAGCGTCTTCCCTTCCCGTCCGCCCGCTTGCCATCCACCCGTTTACCGTCCACCCGTCCCCCATCCACGTCAGCCCTTCCGGAGGCGAGCCGATCCGTGACTCAGGTCGTCTCGATGCCTCGCGTCATGATGACCTTGCCAGAGCGAACGAGCTCGGTGAGTTGGTAGGGCTCGAGCAGCAGGATCAGCGCGTCGAGCTTTTCGCTGCCGCCGTAGACGCGCAGCACCAGGCTCTCGTTTCCGTAATCCACTACCCGCGCGTTGAACTGCTCGGCGATCTGTAGGATCTCCGTGCGCTCGCTGATGCTGCACTCGACCTTCAACAGAGCGATCTCGGTTTCGATGACCGCCTGTCCGGTGTGGTCGATCGCGTGGACCACGTCGACGAGCTTGGCGAGCTGCTTGATGATCTGCCCGAGGGTGCCGGGATCGCCGGAGCACGTGATCGTCATACGCGAGAAGCCTCCGCGGGCCGAAGGGCTCACCACCAGGCTCTCGATGTTGTAGGCCCGTCGCGAGAAGACGAGGGCGACGCGCACCAGCACGCCCGGCTTGTCGTTCACGAAGAGCGAGATCGTGTGGATCGAGTCTTCGCTCGGGTTCACGGTTTGCAAGGGGGCCCCTGTCGATGTCGTTGCAGCGCTCATATCAAGTACTCCCCGTCGGCTTGGGGAGCTTCGTCTTGGGCTTCTCGATCAGCATTCCGCTGACGGGCGCGCCGGCCGGAATCATCGGAAAGACGTTGTCCTCCTGCACCACCTCGGCGACCACGACACAGGGCCCCTCGTCGTAATCCTGGGCTTCCTGCAGCACGCGGTCTACGTCGGCCGGACGGCGGATGCGCAGGGCCTTGATTCCGTAGGCGCGCGCGAGCTTCACGAAGTCCGGGTTGCCCTGGAGGTCCACGCCCGAGTAGCGGTTCTCGAAGAACATCTCCTGCCACTGGCGCACCATGCCCAGATAGTTGTTGTTGATGATCAGGCACTTCACGGGAAGGTCGTCGATGGCGGCCGTCGCGAGCTCGGCCTGGGTCATCTGGAAGCCCCCATCGCCACAGACCGACCAGACCTTCTTCTCGGGACAGCCGAATTGCGCGCCGATCGCCGAAGGCAGACCGAACCCCATCGTGCCGGCACCGCCCGAGCTGATCCAGTGGCGGTTGTTCGTCGACAGCAGGAACTGCGCCGCCCACATCTGGTGCTGGCCGACGTCGGTGGTGATGATCGCGTGGCCCTGGGTGATGGCGTTGAGGCGATCCAGCACGTGCTGGGCGCGCAGGCCCCCCTGCTTGGGATATTTGAGCGGGTATTTGCTGCGCCAGCCCGCGCAGCGGTCGAGCCACTCTGCCGTGTCGCCCGCATCCACGAGGGGGATCAGATCCTCCACTACCAGACGGGCATCTCCCTCGATGAAGACGTCCGGCTCGATGATCTTGTTCTGCTCCGCAGGGTCGACGTCGATGTGGATCTTCACGGCATCGACACAGAACTCGTCGACCTTGCCGGTGATTCGATCGTCCCAACGCGCCCCGATTGCCATGATGAGATCGCAATCGACGACCGCCTTGTTCGCATAGGCGGTGCCGTGCATGCCCAGCATGCCGAGGTGCAGGGGATGGGTCTCATCCGTCGCTCCCTTGCCGAGCAGGGTGTTGACGATCGGCGCCCGCAGCTTCTCTGCCAGGGTCATGATGCTCTTGCCTGCTCCTGAGATCACGGCGCCGTTGCCGACGTAGAGCAGGGGGCGCTTCGCCGCCTTGAGATGGGCGGCGGCCGCTTCGACGTCGGCTGCTGCGCCGCGCCCGGGCACCTTGTAGCCCGGCAGATCCACGTTCTCCCGATCGACGAAGGGAGCCTCGCAGGGGCCCTGGGTGATGTTCTTGGGCAGATCGATGAGTACGGGCCCCGGCCGCCCCGTCGTCGCGATGTAGAAGGCCTCGGTGCAGATCCGTGGGATGTCGTCCGGGTTCTTCACGAGGTAGCTGTGCTTGACCACTCCGTAGGTGAGTCCGGTGACGTCGGCTTCCTGAAAGGCGTCCGTTCCGAGGAGCGGAACGATCTGCTGGCCGCACAGGACCACGATCGGGACCGAATCCATGTGGGCGGTCAGCAGTCCCGTGATGGCATTCGTCGCGCCCGGACCCGAGGTCACCAGAGCGACGCCCGGCTTGCCCGTGGCGCGGGCGTAGCCGTCGGCCATGTGAGTCGCACCCTGTTCATGACGGGTCAGCACCAGCTTGATGCGGGAATCCACCAGCGCATCGAAGAGCGGCATCGCGGCGCCCCCCGAGAGCCCGAAGATGTACTCGACCCCCTCTCTCTCGAGACATTGGATGACCTTCTCGGCCCCAGTCGGGATTGAAGATTCACTAGTCGATTCATTCTCTGTCATGTTCTGGATCCGATATCTAATGAATTTGAGATTTCGGAGCGGATATTACCAATTTTGAAATACATCTCTCGTTATCTGAGGAGAATTCCAGTGAATTTCTCATTTTCTTGTCCTCAAATCGATGAAAATTCGACACTGATCCGTGAACTTCGAGACTGTATTATCAAATAGTAGAGATAGCTTGTATCAGGAACTCACAAAATCGATCTATTTCTTCCAACCTTTACTCAGATCGAATGAAGTTCTCACGAAATGATCCGAAAATTGCCGATATATCGTTTGGATCAATCCAATGCGATTCGAACATGAGGTTCATCTCCTGATTGTTGTCGAAACGGAGATCCTGCCGCTGATCTTCCAAATGGTGCTGCACAAAATCAGGGCCGTGATGTAGGATTTGCGCTTCCCCAAGGGAGATGAGGATGAACCTCCTCCTCGCGACCCAGCTGCTCGGCTGGCTCCTCGTCGGTATCGGAGCTTTTCAGCTGATTCCGGTCGCTGCAGCTCTGATCTTTGGCGAGCCCCTCATCCCCTACGCGATCAGCGCGGGAGGCTGTATCGCCCTCGGGCTCGCGGTGGCGCTCGGAGTGCG
>CBDUYG010000127.1:0-7984 GCA_965371385.1 uncultured Myxococcales bacterium
GCTGTGGGTCGGGCTCGGGCGAGCTCGACTGGGCGAGCTCGGACTCCTCGGGAATCGCCGTCTCCGTCTCCACCGGTTGGTTCTCCGCTTGCATGGGCGGGGGCGGCGGGGGCGGTGTGCGCTCTTCCTTGATGAGCCGGGTCAAGCGTTCGGGTACGTCGATCACCTGCCAGCGATCGGGTAAGGGTAGATCGATCATCGGGAGCACGAGACCCAGAAGAATGCTGAGCAGGAGTGACGCCGTGAGCGATTTCCTCAGTCGCTGGTCGTCTTCGCCGCCACGTGTCCACGGCATGACCGCGATGCGTGATGGGAGATCGCTGACTTCCCGCTCGACGAGCCACTCGAGCTTGCGCTCCTCCTCCCGGCGCAGGGCCTCGAGGAGGTCGTCCTCCAGCAGCTCGGCGTCTTCCTCGGCACGCTGGATCTTCTCGAGGACCCCTTTTCGCCGGCCCTCGATCTCACTGATCCGTTGCTGGAATTCATCGACTCGCCCCAGAACGAGGGCAACGTGATCCTCGCTTCGGAAATCCGAGAGCGGCCCGGTCCAGAAGAATGATTCTCCGCCGAGCTCGCGCAGCTTCTCCAGCCCGCCGCAGACCTCCCGCAGCAGATCGTATCGCTGCCGCTCGCTGGAGATGTCCTCCAGCTCCACGTCGATGGCCTGGAGCTCGCCCTCGAAGCCGTCGAGCTTCTGGAGCGCCTGCGCCAACTCCCGCTGAAGCGTTTCCTGCTCTTGTGTATTCAAATCAGACACGTGATTCCACTATCGTTGGGTGAGCTGAGAAGCTTTCTGCAGTACCGCGAGCGAGATACGCGTGTACCCCTCGCTGGTCGCGGTGGACATGACCTTCTTCACGACACTGAACGGGACGGAGCGGTCCGACAGGATCGTGACCTCCTTGCTCATGGCCACCGTTTCGGTCCTGAGGCCGATGATGTTGCCGTCCACCTGCGCGAGTCTCTCGGCGATGGGCTGGATGATCTGGCCCTCCAGGCCCAGGATATCGACGACCCGGGCAACGGACTCACCCTGCACCGTCACTTCGTCGGGGCTGATGAAGATCACGACGGTTTCCCTGGGCTTGTCCTCTACGACGGAAGCCGGCAATACGATCTGCTTCGGCGTCTCCAATACCTCAGTGGAGGCAGAGTTGACCAGCAGGAAGAAGACCAGGATCGTGAACACATCCATCAGCGATGTCAGGTTCATCTTTACGATCTTTCCCCGGTTGCGTGACATGCGCCTCATTCTTCGGGAGTTCTTCACGGTGCATCTCCAATGGATACGTCGGTGAACAATGCCAGCTTCGTGATTTCCTGATCGCCCACTCCGGGCAGCGCGACGCCTCGCACCACATCCATCACCTGGATGAGGTGGTCGTACTCGATATCCGGCTCGAGAAGCACCGATGCGTCGTTCGCGTCCGGATGCTCCTGCTTGAGTGCCACGACCAACTCGGAGAGCGTCCCGAGGTCGTATGCCTCATCGACCATGGGAATCCGAGCGATCACGGCCGACCCGTCGGTGAGTTCCAGGCCGCCACCGCGTACGATGACCTCCACCCGGAAGCTCGGCTCGGTGGCTGCCGACCCGCCGGCAGAGCTGGGCAGACTCAGCTCGACGATCGTGATCCGGGAGAAGACGGCCGTGATCAGGAGAAAGGGAATCAATACCACCATCAAATTGAGGAAGGTGGTCATGTCGAGATCCGGGGGTTCGCTCGATCGACGCCGGTAATGGTGTCGCCTGGCCATGACTATTAGGCCTCCAGCTGACGCTTGGCTTTCGCCGAGATCACGTTGAGTGCCTTGACGGACGCCATCTCGAGGCTGTCGATGATCTCAACCGTCTTGGCCGTGAGGACGGTATTCGTCACCAGCAACGGGATCGCCACCATCAGTCCGAATGCCGTCGTATTCATCGCGACCGAGATACTCGCCGAGAGAAGATCAGCCTTCTCTGCGGGATTCGCGTTGGCGACTGCGGTGAACGCCTCGATGAGACCCATGATGGTGCCCAGCAGACCCAGAAGCGTCGCGATACTGGACGCCAGCGCGACATAGGGTGTGCGTTTTTCGAGCTGGGGGATGATCTCCATCATGCCTTCTTCCATCGCGATCTCGATGTCCTCACGACGGCGCACGGCACCCTGCCGGGCCAGACCCATCCCCAGCAGCTGGGAGATGGCGGAGTCGTCATTGCTGGTCATCTCTCGCGCTTCATTGAAGTCGCCGTTGACCAGGGCGGGCTGAACTTTGTTCCAGGCGCTCTGGTTCTTCGCCTTCACGAGGGTGAGAGTGACGTAACGCTCGATCGCGATCGCCGAACCAACGGCGAATACGATCAGGATCGGATACATGAAAGGCCCCCCGGTTACGAAGAAGCCAACGAGTGAATAGATGAGTTGCATGGGTGATTCCTCCCGAATATGGGATTTCCAGTGAGTGGTGACGCCTTTGAGGGGCTAGTGACGCGCTATTGAAGAATCTTGGTCGGGGCCGCCTGTTCCGTGGGCTCCCGCCCTGATTTCGTAGTAGTCGAGCTCTCTCAGAAACACATCCTTGTCGACCGGTTGTCGGCCGTCGTCGAGGCCCCTTACGACGTCGAGGGTGTCTCCCAGATCCGATGCCTTCCAGGGAACGATCGCGAGGGACTTGGGCGCCTCGTCGTTACCGACGATCGACATGCCCCCGATCAGCTTGTCTCCCTCTTCGGGCGGCTCTTCGCCCTGGGCGGCGCTCGCCAGCAGGGTCACGGCCAGGCTGCAGATGAATGCTCGAACCATGGTCTTCCTACCTTTCCAGCCGGTTACGCAGATCGGCGATCCACATCGCTGCCTGCTCATCGTCGGGTACCGCCCTGGCATAGAGCTCGTAGTGCTCGAGGGCGCAGCTCAGATCCGTCAGGTACATGTCGCAGAGAATCGCGAGATTCCGTCGTGCAAAGTGAAAATTGGGATGCACGTCCAATGCCCGCTGATAGCTCTCGCGCGCTTCCTCGAAGCGCCCGGTTCTTCGGTAGACGATCCCCAGCTCGTTGTGCGCGACCGGATGGCGGGGGTTGAGCTCCAGTGCGCGCTCGAGGCTTGCTTCGGCCTTCTCGAGGGCGTCCATGCGGCCGTAGGCAATGGCAAGATCGATATGGGCCGTCGTCACCTGCGGTGCATCCGCCGCGACTTCCTGGAGAAGCGCCACGCCTGCTTCGACCTGCTCCTGCTCCAGCAGCCGCATGGCCTTCTCGAAGTTCGAGCGCACTCTGCCGCTGACACGGATCTCCTGGGTGATCGTGAACCCGGTCTCATCCCGTGTCGAAACGCTCTTTGGAATCTTCGTAGGAGATGTGGAGCAGCCCGAAAGGGCAAGCGCCAGCAGGAGAAGGGATGCTCCTCTCCAGAACGACTGCAGGAGCGGGTCTGTATCGAATTCTCGCATCGACTACCTCGCCGCCACGGCAGCCTGGGCCGTGTCCTCATGCTCCCCACCCACCTGGGCGGTGATGTCGCTCGGCGAAGCAAGCTCTTCAGCTTCCTCCGCTCCATCGCTCTCGTTCTCATCGACCGGGATCGAGGTGGAAGTGGGCAGCTCGTAGGCGTAGCTGTGAAGCGAGACGATCAGACCGCTGCTCGACTCGAACTTTGCATATCGGCCCGGCATCAGGTCTGCGAGCTTGAAGAGGCTCTTCTCGATCCAGGCGTTGTAGACGCCGGCGCTCATGAGCTCCAGATTCTTCTCATGGACATCGATCGCGCGCTCCTCGAAGGGGAACGCCTCCTCTTCGAGAACCATCTCGTAGTCGAGCATCTCGTTCGCGTCGAGATCATTCGGGCGCTCGGACTCGAGCAGGGAGAGGCTGAAGTTGAAGTACACCTCCCCTATGTAGAACGTGGCCGCCGCGGTGACCTCAGCCACCTCGTACGCCACGAGATTGCCGAAAGACTCGAGCGTGGCATCCATGCTCCGCTGCTTCCGGCGCAGGTTCTTCTCGAAGGGCTGGACGAGGTCGATCTCGTCGAATTGTCGGTAGACATCCTCCGACATCACGAGGGCCGAGCGAGCGGCGAGGTACCGGATGCGATCGGTTCTCGCTTCTCCCGCCGATCGATCAGCGGCCACGATACTCCGCAATTGAACGTGGTAGGCCGACTCATCTCCGGAACTCCGGTAGATCTCAGCGATCTTGAATCGCGTCTCGAGTGCGGTTTCGAGCGGGGTGGGAAAGCGGCTCACGTAGTCGAGATAGACGGCCAGGGCCTCGTCGCTCTCCTCCGCGTCCTGATAGAGCTCTCCAGCCAGCAGCAGGGCCTCAGCCTGGAGCTCCGCATCATTGGCCTCACCGGCCACTCGCCGATACTCTCGAGCAGCACGCGAAAGGTCTCCGTCCGATCGATAGACGTTCGCGATCTGCCGGGTGACGTCGTGCTGAAGTTCGTGCTCCGGATGGTTCTCGCGGAACGCCTCGAGGACGGTAGCGGCCGCCGACCAGTTCTCTAGCTGGATGAGCGCGGCGCCTGCGTCGTATTCGGCCGCCGGCCGGATCTCGGAGGTGGGAGTGACCTCGGTGATGCGAAGGAAGTGATCCGCAGCCGTCTGGTAGTCCTCGGCGAGTCTTGCGGCCTCGCCTTGTTTGTAGATCGCGGCTGCCAGGTTGTCGACGACGGCGGAGTGAGTCTCCTCATCCTCCCGGGTCATTTCGAGTACCTGGGCATAAGCCTGCTCGGCCTGGGCGTAGTCGGATGTATCGAAGAATGAATGGGCGACGGCAGCCCAGGCCGAGCGGCGGATCAAAGGATCGCAGGCCGGGTACTGCGCGATGAGCTGTTGGCCCGTCGCGATCGCAAGAAGATACTCATTCATCTCGTAGAGGTCATCGACAGCGGCACCCAGGACCACCGCGGCATGCTCATGCTCGGGAAACACTTCTACGAAGCGCAGAGTACTGGTGACCGCGGCGTGCCTGGCCGCCACGCTCTCAGCCTCGTCCGCCACCTTCTGGTTTCCGCGATGGGCATAGATTGCTGCATAGCCGGCTTCCGCGGATTGGTCGTGTACCGGATAGTCGTAGGCGGTCCGCTCATACTCGCGGGCGGCGTCGGCATAGTCTTCGTGTTCCAACAGGAGGTCGGCCAGCCGATGATTGAGGCTGGGTGTTTCGACGTCCTGGGAGAACGAGGTGAGATAGGCCCGGTACCAGTGGAGGGCCTGCTCGAAGCTCTCCGGGCGCTCGTCGGATTTCTCCTCATCCTGGTATACGGCGTGGTAGTGGGTCGCCAGATCCTCGAGGTTGAGCTTCAAGTAGGCGAGCACATCCGGAGAGTCGTCGACATCGAAGGCGCTCCAGTATTTGGAGTCCAGCGCGTAGCTCGACGCGAAACCCTTCTTCGATTCCAGTACCAGCTTCGGGAAGCCACCGGCTTCGTAGATCTCGACGATGCGCATTCCGAAGTGCGGTGACGAGCGATGGAACGGATGCAGGTCGATGAACGCCGTGTACGAGGCGGCAGCATCGTGGTAGCGCAGCTTCTCGAGGTAGAACTCTCCGAGGTGGCTGTAGATCCGGTCCTCGTAGGTTCGGCTTCCCTTCTGCCTGAAATATTCGTTGACGACGTCGTTTCCACCGAGGCTCGAGAAGCTGAGACTGATCACCCGGTAGGTGTCCGCGATGCGCCGCTCGTCGGTTTCGTCATCCGACTGATCGAAGTCGTATCCGATGGAAACCTTGTAGTCGAGGAGCTCGATATAGTTGTCGAGAGCCTCTTCGTGGAGTTCCTGCTTGTAGAGAGACCAGCCCAATTTGTAGAGCGCGAGCTCGTAGTACTGAGAAGCAGCTCCCATCGCCGTGACGGCGGCATAGGAGAGCTCAGCGTCGTAGTACTTTCGCCTCGTGAAGAAGTACTCCGCGCGCCGGAACTGGACCTCGTCGATGTACCTGGAGTGGGGGTACTCCGCGACCAACCCTTCGATCACGGCAATGGCCTCGTCCGACCGCCCAAGCTCGTCATAGGCACGCGCCTTCTGGTAGAGCACCCGATCGTTGTGGGGGTAGTTGGGGTAGGACGCGAGTATCCGATCGTAGAGTTCGATGGCCTCGAGGGGGCCGACGTCGGCACTCGGATTCCCGTCCGGAAGCTCCAAGCTGGAGGCCACGCTCGACGGCGCGATCTCACTGGCGCCGGCCGCACGTGCTTCGAACTCACTTTCCGACTCGGAGACCCCCGCGATCGC
This sequence comes from uncultured Myxococcales bacterium, assembly GCA_965371385.1. Lineage (GTDB taxonomy): Bacteria > Myxococcota_A > UBA9160 > UBA9160 > UBA4427 > CBDUYG01. The sequence goes on from CBDUYG010000127.1 coordinate 6,226, forward strand.
CTCGGCGTCGCCTCGGCTGGCAGGAGGCGCGGGCCTCTCGACGATTGCACTCGAGACGCCCGATTCGGGGACCGGAAGCTCGGATGTCCCGCTGCCGGCGAGAATTCCGTATTCCTTCTCGAGCTTGAGGTCCGCCAGGCGGCGCATCGCCTCGGGAGTGAGAGCCGACTCAGGCGCCTTCTCGAGGTACTCGCGGTAACCCAGCATGGCCTTGTCGAGACCGTCTTCGATGCGGATCTCAGTCATTTCGGGCTCGACATGACGAAGACGGGCAAGCGTATGCCTGTCCGGATTCCCCGCGCAGGCGGCCATGAGGATCGGGGCAAGAAGCAGGATTGTGCGAGCACGACGCATGATTCCTCGACTCTCACTGGGCCTGCGCCTTCGCGGCGCGGTCATAGCTGTCCGCGAACGCGAAGCGCGCCTTGTTCTGATAGACCTCGAGGCGGTCCCGACGAAGCTCGAGTTCGTTGATTGCGACGGTCTCGAGCATGTGGCCCTGCCGGGCCATCAGCTGGGTCACGCGCGCGCTGGCGGATTCCACCCGCAGTCGAAGTTTGTCGATGTGATCGTCGTATCCCACATAGCTGTGGGAGGCAGCCTGGCGGGCCCTGACGAAGGCGTCGTAGCGCTTCGTGAGGGTGGCGACGTCTGTGTTCAGCTCGCGCAAGTGCTCGTGAGCATCCGTCAGTCGCTGGTGATAGCGGGTTTCGAGGCTCCAGGTAAGGACTCCGTTCAGGCGGCGGATTCGATTCCGTAGCACTGCTTCGTCCGCTCGATTCGCATTCTCCACGCGTGCTTCCAGCTGATCGATTCGCGCTCGTACCTCCTGCTCCTGCGCCGTCGCCAGATGGTCGGGCCGCGGAGCGATCAGCATGTGCTCGAGGCGTTCACTCAGATGCTTGCGTTGCTCGAGGCGCAGCCGCACTCGAGCGTCGAGCTTCCTGAATTGACGATCGATCTGCGGAAGCAGGGGCTGGTAGTACTCGCGGCGCAGTCGAATGATGTCGTCGAACGAGTCGAGACCCGTCCGCCATGAGCCGAGCCTCTTGCGCAGATCCTCCAGATCCAGGTAGTTCTGGAGTGCGGTCTGGAAGTCGTGAGATGCCATCAGTGCCATCAGATAGAAGGTCTCCGGCGATTCCGGGAGGCTTCGAAGGTGGATGACCCAGTCCTTGTCCAGGCGGATCTCTTCCCTCGCCAGCGCCTTCAGGAATTTTCCGCTGCGTATGCTGGTAATCGAAGAGTCGACCTTTGCGAGCTCATTGCCGAAGGTTTCGACCGCATCCCCATAGAGGAGGGCGGCGCGGCCATGCACGTCGAGCTGGCTATAGGCATAGGGAAGCGCCAGCATGGCTTCCTGAACGGCGGCGTCCGTGGCCTCACGTTCCGCGAGGATGCTCCAGGGAACGAGTGCTCTTTCGAAGTTCTCGGCGGAGACGTCGGCCCATCCCGCGCGAAGTAGCGCCTGGTTGGAGAAGGGTCCTGCGAGGCGTACGCGATCCAGGGAGCGCTGGGCGAGCGCGAACTCTGACGACTCGAAGAGCAGGGTGCCGAGGACCAGGTTCGACTTGTCCCGCATCGCCAGGGTGGCGCGATCGCGACCCTTCACCTTCCCGGCCCGCTCGAGCTGCATCACGGCTTCCGGAAGACGCTCGTCTCGTAGAAACGCGATCCCCAGATTGTAGGTCGAGTAGCCCCTCAGCTGACTGGAGCCCTGGATGCCCTCGAGAACCTCGACGGCCTCCGCCGGCCGGCC
>CBDUYG010000128.1:0-7958 GCA_965371385.1 uncultured Myxococcales bacterium
TGGCCTGCTACTTTGCGGCGGTGGATGAAGGATCGACGCTCAGCCCCGCTCTTCTCGTAGCGATGCCCCAACTCCTGGATCCGAACTTCCGGCGAACCGTCATGCTGCTGGTCGAGCATGACGAGCAGGGGACGTTTGGTCTGGTGCTCAACCGTCAGGTCGATCTCCTGGCCTCGACTCTTTGTGCGAGTCTCGAAGTCGAGTGGCACGGGGATCCGGACGCGAACATCCAGTGGGGTGGCCCGGTGGAGCCCAATACGGGTTGGTTGCTCTTCGACCAGCCGGTCATGATGGACTCGTCGGATCCGGCGATCACGCCGGTGGGCGACGAGGGGCTTTGCCTCGCTCGCTCGCTGGACGTATTGAAGAGCGTGACCAACGTGCCCGAGAGCGATGTTCGCTTCTATCTCGGCTATGCGGGCTGGGGGCCCGGTCAGCTCGAATCCGAGATGGTCCAGGGGGCGTGGCTCGTCGCGCCCTCGAGCCGAGAGGTCGTGTTTGGTGTGGAGCCGGATGCCATGTGGGAGCATGTAGTCCGCGGTCTCGGGGTCGATCCGGCGACCTTGATTCCCACTCATGGTGTCCACTGAGGGGTTCGGAGCAGGGTCGGGAGCAACGACCCGCCAGAGGACGTTAGAGGACGTTAGAGGACGTTACAGGTGAGTCCGAGGGACGAGCGCCTCCGGGCGGCGAGAATCACCGCGAACGCTCGCCCCAAAATGATCGGGAGATTTCGAGCTGGCTCGCAGACGCAAAGGAAGGAAGCAATCGCAGACCGCTTTCGGCGGAGGCTTCGATCTCTCGAGTCTGGCAGAGCGATCCCCGTCGCTCTCGGTCTACGAGGTTCGCTGCCATTCGTGCGATGTCTCCTATCCGCCCGGCACGAAGAAGTGCATCCATTGCGGCGGCCGAACGGGAGAAGCGAGGCGGCGCCGGGTGCCGAGCTTCCAGCCGGAGCCGGGCTCGCTCGATTTCGACGGAATGCCGGTCGCCGACCACGCCCAACTCGGCCTCCACCTGGACGATGCCAGGGAAGAGGAAGAGGCGCCGACCAGTGCATTGCCTCGGATGATCACCGGCATCGCCTGGATCCTGCTCGTCACGGTGGTCTCGCTCTATCGCGCCTGTACGGGGTGACGCGCCGTGGCGCTCGGCCCCGTCCGGCTCCTGCCGGACGAGTCCGCCGGAGTCGCGCGCGACCCGGGGTTCGAAACATCGAAGAGGTGATTCCATGAAGGTGAGAGCCGCAGTGGCGGTGGAGGCGGGGAAGCCCCTCGTCATCGACGAGATCGATCTCGAGGGTCCGAGGCAGGGAGAATGTCTGGTGCGCCTCGCCGCGACCGGAGTCTGCCACACGGACGCCTTTACCCTGAGCGGCGATGATCCGGAAGGCCTCTTTCCCGCGGTCCTCGGGCACGAAGGCGCGGGCATCGTCGAGGAAGTGGGGCCGGGGGTGAGCTCCCTGGCAGCGGGCGATCACGTCATTCCTCTCTACACACCCGAGTGCCGGCAGTGCAAGTTCTGCCTTTCGGGCAAGACGAACCTCTGCCAGGCGATCCGTGAGACCCAGGGGCGGGGTTTGATGCCGGATGGCACGAGCCGGATCTCGTATCAAGGCAAGAAGATCCACCACTACATGGGGACGTCCACCTTTGCCGAGTACACCGTGGTGCCCGAAATCGCACTCGCGAAGGTGAACACGTCGGCTCCCCTCGACAAGATCTGCCTGCTGGGCTGCGGAGTGACGACGGGAATCGGAGCCGTGCTCCACACGGCGAAGGTCGAGCCCGGCGCGTCGGTCGCGGTGTTCGGGCTCGGGGGCATCGGACTCTCGGTCGTTCAGGGCGCCGTGATGGCGGGAGCTGAGCGCATCATCTGCGTCGACATGAACTCGAAGAAGTTCGAGCTCGCAGAGCAGTTCGGCGCCACCGACTTCGTGAATCCCTCCGAGGTCGGCGACGTCGAGGCGCACATCATCGATCTCACCGACGGCGGCGTCGACTACTCGTTCGAGTGCGTGGGGAACGTCGAGCTGATGGGCACCGCTCTTCGCTGCACCCACAAAGGCTGGGGGGAGTCGATCATCATCGGCGTCGCGGGCGCGGGCAAGGAGATCCACGCTCGACCCTTCCTGCTCGTCACGGGCCGAAGCTGGCGCGGCACTGCATTCGGGGGGACGAAGGGTCGGACCCAGCTGCCCGGCTTCGTCGACCGCTATCTCGCGGGCCGCATCAAGCTCGACGAGATGGTGAGCCGGACGATGCCCCTCGAGAAGATCAACGACGCCTTCGATCTGATGCACCGGGGCGAAGTGATTCGGAGCGTGATCCTCTACTGAGGCAGAGCTCGCGCGCGCCTGCTCAACTCTCGACCCCTGACTCCCGACTCAGGGCGAAGCGCTCGCCCGCACGCTCGTTTGCGGAGAGGGCCCACCAGCGATGGAGGAACTCGCTTCGAACGTCGTCGGGGAGTCGCCCGGCAGCCGGCATCCCGAGCGCCCTGGCGATCACGTCAGCGTGGTCGAGGATCGGATTGGGATCGATATATCCCTCGTCGAGCAGGAACGCCTCGAGCTTCTTCGCTGCCGCAGAGCGGAACCCCTGCGGACGCCGATCGCTTCGGGTGCCCAGGGCGTCGATCAGGCCTTCGGCATCTCCCGCCAGCTCTCGCGCGATCTCACAGACGGGGTCGCGGTAGCGATCACTGACGGCGTCGCTTCGTTCGATCACTTCGCGGTCGACCGGCCGCCCACGACCCTCTCGCCAGAGCTGGATGAAGGCTTGCAGGAGATCCTGCCGATCGTCGAGCTCGGCTCCCCGACCCCGCTCCTGCGGCATCTCCTGGATCTCGCGAGCGAGCCCCTCTCCACTTCGTGAGAGCTGATGCCACTGTCCGACGGTCTCGATGCCGAGCTGGAGCAATCGCTGGAGCAGCGGCAGATCATCCCACAGCAGGTGGATGAGGTGCTGGTCCGCTGGCTCGCGGCGCGGGTCGAGAGTGCGCACGCCGAGCCGGGCCCCGTAGCTCTCGGCGCTCTCTCCCGATCGAGGTCCCGGGACCACGGGAAGGGGCTCGATCTCGAGATCGCCAGGCCCCGAGATGCTCGACCGCCGCTTGCGCACCTCGGCCAGGTCGATCACTCGAGCTGGGGTGCAGCCCTCCTCGGCCAGGGCCCGCTCGAAGCGTAGGACGTCGCCCGGATCGTTGGTGAAGTAGAAGATCTGCCGCCCTTCGTCCTCGGCCATGCGTCCGAGGCTGCGGGCGATCACGTCGAAGCGCGCGGGATCGCTGTGATCGAGGGCTTCGTCGAGGAAGAGGGGCAGGGGCTCGTCCCCTTCGGCCTCCTTCACGAAGGCAAGGCGGGCCGCCAGGCCGAGCTGGGCCCGGGTGCCATCCGAGAGCTCGCCGGGGCAGCGGCCAAGCCCGCTCTTCGCCTCGATCGCAACGAAGGAAGCCTCCTCGCCGGACGCGAGCCGCAGCTCGTAGGCGTGGTGGGTGAACGCGGCGAAGAGCTCGCGCGCCCGCCCGAGTACGCGCGGCATATGGCTGGTCTCGTGCTCGCGCTGAACCTGGTCGAGCAGAAAGCTCCCCGCTGTTTCGTTCAGGATCCCGTCACGCTGTTCCAGGAGCTCATCCAGGGCGTCAGACTGCTTCGCCAGGGCGTCCTCGAGATGGTGGCCCCGCCGCGCCAGCTTGACCGCTTCACGGATGCCGGAGATCTGCTCCCGGAGCTCTTCCAGCTTCGACGCCCGGGCCGAGAGAGTCCGCATCTCGTCCTCGAGATCCTCACGGCTTCGCTCGCTGAGCTGTGACTCCCCGGACTCCTCGAGCATTCGCTCGGCCTTTGCGAGATCACGCGCGTGCCCGTCCCGTCGGCGCACCAGGTCGCGATGTCGATCGAAGTCCTCGAGCAAGCGCGCGAGGGCGAAGCGATCTCCTCCCGGGCAGCCGGCGGCGAGATCGATCTCCGCCCGGCTCCTCTCGTCTTCCTGGATGTCCTCCTCGATCCGGCGAATCTCCCCACTCCGGGCGCTCGTCTGCTCGGTCGCCTTCTCGAGAGATCGGGAGCGAGCGCTGACGTGTTCGACCGCCGCGCGAGCCGAGGTCGCGTCCCTGAGCGTAAAGTCTCCGAAGGGTCGCAGCCCGTCCGCCAGCCGCTCCATGCTCTCGTTCTGCAGGCGCTGCAGCTCCTGCTCGTAAGCCTCCGCCTCCGCCGCTTTCGCCCCGGCTTTGCGAAGCTGGTCGAGCGCGAGGGCCATGTCGACCAGCTCGGCGTCTGCGGGGATCTCGGCCAGGCCGAGCTGCCGGGCCAGCTCGCTTCGCCGGCTCTCGAGTCCGGGGGCAGTCTCCTCGAGATGGGATCGCTCATCCTCCAGCGCCTCGCGCTCGATGGCGCGATCACGCGCTCGCGTCTTCTTCGCCTCGAGATCCGCGGTCTCCTCGTCGAGCTTGCCGAGCTGCTCGCTGACGACATTGGCCTGCCACGTGCTCGGCTGCTCGAGCGTACTCGGGTAGTCGCGGGTGGCGGCCTCGCGCGCGTACGCCTCGGGGCCGATCGGAGTGCGGAGGCGAGCCGCGATCGCGAGGCCCAGCCCGAGGCCGATGCCCGCTGCCCCGGCCGCCGCCAGTCCCAACGCGAGCTCGAGCCCCCGCTCGGCGAAGAGCGGCAGCTCGGGCCGCAGCCACCAGCCGAGCCCACCTCCGGCAGCGGTGAGAATCAGGACGATGGAGGCCGCGCCGGCGGGTCGGCGCCGCCGAGCCTCGCGCCGGCGATTCTCTGCGATGGCGTCGGGATCGGGCGCCCGCAGCCAGGCGCGCAGCACCTCCCGGCCGCGCCGTAGGCGCTCGATGCGTTCGCGCTCCTGGTCCTCGAACGAGTGCCGCCCGAGGAGCTGGATGCGATTGTCGAGGTTCCCCATCTCTCGCGCGAAGCGCTGGGTGTCTCGCAGCAAGCGGAACAATTCGGCGGCGTCGGGCAGCCCGATCTCGAGGTCGCCCGCCGCGTCGATCGCTCCGAGACCCCGGCTCGCCTGCTCGAGGCCCGTATCGGCCCGGGCTCGATCGCAGCGGGCGTCGTCGAGCTGCTTCTCCCGATCCGCAAGCGTGTCGGCGCGCGCTCGCCAGGATTGCAGGGTCGCTTCATCGATTGGATCGCTCAGGCGGGATGCCTGCGCGGACGAGCGCGCAGCGTCGAGCTGCTCCTGACACTTGCGCAGCTGCCCCCGCCTTCGTCTCAGCGATTCGTCGAGCTTGTCGGCGCGCCCGAGCTCGTCGCCGTGAAGCTGCCCGAGCACGGCGGGAAGCTCGTCGAGCAGCCCGCGAACATCGTCGAGCGCGCTGCGGAGGTTGCGGACCTCGACCGCGCACTCGAAGGCGGCGAGGCGGCGCTGAGCCACCTGGGCCTGGCTCCTCTCTTCTTCGCGCTCTGCCAGCGAGTCCTCTTCCCGCGCCAGCTCGTTCTGCAACCGACGAGCCTCGCGAACCGCCCGCGAAGCCTGCTCGAACGATGCCGACCGCCCCCGCGGAACCTTTCCGGCCGAACCGAAGCGCTCGGCCCGCACCTCGTCGAGATCGAAGCCACCCGACATCTCGCGGCGAAGCTGCTTCGCGAGATCCTGACCCGCCGCGCTCTCGGGATCGAGCAGGTCGCGCAGTCCCAAGAAGAAGCAGTGGCGCTCGTGCGCGGGAGGCAGCGGTGGTGCGGGGCAGTCGATCCCGTTGCGTTGCCAGCGGTGGAGCGACGCGTTCCGCTCCACCGTGAGGCTTTTGCCCGCGTACTCGAGGACCGCCTGGACGTCGATCGCTCCGCCCGTCGGCTCGTCGTTCCAGAGCAGCGCCCGGCTGGCGCGGCACAGGCTCGACTTTCCGATCCCGTTGGGTCCGATCACGATCTGGATGCGGTCGTCGATGTCGTCGAGCGAGAAGGGCTCCTCGATCCCCGGCAGGCGGTTGATCTTGATTCGCCGCAGCTTCACCGCGCTTCCTCGTCTTGCGCGGCCGCGGAGCCTCCCGGACGGGACGGCGAACGCTGAGCAAGAATCGTGCTCAGGGCCTCGAAGGCCGCGTGTCGGAGCGTGGCGGCCAGCGATTCATCGCTGAGCGGATCATCGGCCTCGCGCCGGCCGGCGAGGGGATCCCAGCGCCCCGCGTCGCTCACCGGACGCAGCTGCGCGCGAGCAGCCGCGAGCAGCGCTCTTCGCTCCTCGCCCCCTCCTTCTACGCCACGCTCCAGTACCAGGAGCTTGCGGGCCAGCAATCCCGGCGGATCGGCGCGGCGCGCCAGGTCTGCGAGGTCCAGCGCGAGCTCGAGCCGATCCTCGACCTTGTCGACGAAGACCACTGTCCTCTTCACGACGCGTTGGATCTCGTTCCAGCGCGATCGCCTCATCTCTTCCTGGATCGCCCCGAGCTGGTGGGTGCGGCCTACGAGTGCCACCCGTAGCCCGAGCACGAGCGGCGGCGTGCCGGACTCCTCCGCCTCGATCCGGCTCGCCAGACGGTGGGCCTCGCTCACGATCGCGTCGCCGATATCTTCGACCTCGAGCTGCGAGACGTCGAGGGAGAGCCGCTCCCAGCGAAGGGGCGCGATCGCGAGCTGCTCGACCCGGATCGCTCCAGATCCCGCCCCCGCCCCCGCCGCTCGCCGGCTATCGATATGCACGAGCCAGGGTCCGTGAGGCCCCATCTCACCCCCGCCCGGGTCGAGCCCGACCAGGGAGCCGAGGTAGCCGCACGGCGCCTCGCCGCTGGCCCGGGCCGGCTCGCCGGAACCGCCGGAGCCTGTCAGTGAAGGCTTGTGGATGTGACCGAGGAGCCAGCCGTCGAGCCCGGCCGAATCGAGCTCATGGCGGCGAAAGGGCGCGTAGCCGCCTCCCGAGGCGTTCATGTCTCCGTGCATCAGGCCCAGGCGCGGCAGGCCGGGATGACGAGGCTCGACCGGACTGCGAAGCAGCTCCGCTACCGGGCTGCCGTGGAAACGTCGCTCCGGGAACGACCAGCCCACGACCTCGACGACGGGGCGGCCGCCCGCCTCGATCACCCGGGACTCCCAACGGCCTCCTTCGCCGATCAGCTCGAAGCCGTCGATCAGCCGGGCGAGCCGGGGCAGGGCCTCGACGTCGTGATTCCCCACCACGGCGAAGACCGGAATCCCCTCGGAGGCGAGGCGACCGACGGCCTCTTCGAGCGGACGGATCGCCTCGAAGCGCGCGTTGTCGCTCTCGACGACGTCGCCGGCGAAGAGAACGGCAGCGACCCTTTCGCGCAGGGCGCAATCGACCGCCGAGGCGAGGGCGGCCGCGGGGGTGAGGAGGCTGGGCTCGACCCCGCACTCGGGAATGCGCGACGGGCGCAGGCCGAGGTGGACGTCCCCGATCGCGAGCAGCTTCACGTCCGAGGGCGGCTCATTTGAATCCGACCCTGCCATGTTGCGCGCTGGACCTCTCTGCCCGACTTCGTTCTTCGCGCTTCCTTCTCTTTTGTTCTTGCTGCCGCCCACGACCTGACGCGATACCCGACTCACTCGCCAGGAGCCGCCGCACCCGCAAGCTAGCCGCTCGCCTGCGGCCGACCAACGGATCGATCCACCGATCCACCCACGAGCAGGGATCGAATCCGGCCCCGAGCTTACCTCAACCTCCCAATCGCCTGGGACGGCTCCGTGCCCACTGGGGCGTCTCTCGGGCCTCTTCGCTGGACAGTTCGACTCTCGCGATGCTATCTCATCACGGCCTTGCCGCAGGAATCCCATCCCCGGAGTACGCTCAGCCCAGGCCAGAGGAGTACCGAGTGACGACCCTGCTCCTCTACATCCTCGCCTTCTGCTCCGGCTTCGCGGCACTCATCTATCAGGTCGCGTGGTCGCGCATGCTCTCGTTGACCTTCGGCAGCACGACCCTCGCCGTGAGTGCGGTGGTGGCGGGCTTCATGGGCGGAATGGGGATCGGGGCCTGGCTCTA
>CBDUYG010000129.1:0-7920 GCA_965371385.1 uncultured Myxococcales bacterium
TCGCCACCGTCGATCACATCATCCCCACCGATGGGCGCCAGCGACCACTCTCGGACGAGCAGGCCGAGGCGATGATGAGCGAGCTCGAGAAGAACTGCCGGGACTTCGGCATCCGGCTCTTCGACGTAGCCAGCGGCGAGCAGGGGATCCTGCACGTGATCGGCCCCGAGCAGGGCATTACCCAGCCGGGCATGACGATCGCCTGCGGCGACTCCCACACCTCCACCCACGGCGCCTTCGGCTCGATCGCCTTCGGGATCGGCACCAGCCAGGTGCGCGACATCCTCGCCAGCCAGACGATCGCGATGGCGCCCCTCAAGGTCCGCCGGGTCGAGGTGACGGGCAAGCTCGGGGCGGGGGTCTACGCCAAGGACGTCACCCTGGCGATCATCCGGAAGCTCGGCGTGAACGGCGGCGTTGGATTCGCCTACGAGTACGCCGGCCCCGTGATCGACGCGATGACGATGGAAGAGCGCATGACCCTGTGCAACATGGCGATCGAGGGTGGCGCCCGCTGCGGCTACGTGAACCCGGACGAGACCACCTTCGAGTACCTTCGCGGTCGCCCGCTGGCGCCCCAGGGCGATGCCTTCGAGCGGGCGGTGGAGTACTGGCGCGGCATCGCGAGCGACGCCGACGCCGAGTACGACGACGTGGTGCAGCTCGACGGCGCGAAGATCGAGCCGACCGTCACCTGGGGGATCAACCCGAGCCAGAACCTCGGCGTGAGCGAGCGCATCCCGACCCTCGGCGAGATCCCCGACGATGAGCGGGCCTCGGTCCAGGAGGCCCTCGATTACATGGATCTCACCCCGGGCAAGCGCATCGAGGGCACGCCGATCGATGTCGCCTTCATCGGCTCCTGCACCAACGGCCGCATCTCGGATCTGCGCGAGGCGGCCCGGGTGGCGAAGCAGGGCAAGGTGCAGGACGGCATCCGGGCGCTCGTCGTTCCGGGCTCCCACGAGGTTGCCAAGCAGGCCGAGGACGAGGGCCTCGACGAGGTATTTCGCGCCGCCGGCTTCGAGTGGCGTGAACCGGGCTGCTCGATGTGCCTGGCGATGAACCCCGACAAGCTTCAGGGTCGGGAGATCTGCGCCTCTTCCAGCAATCGAAATTTCAAGGGCCGCCAGGGATCGCCGACGGGGCGCACGCTGCTGATGTCTCCGGCGATGGTGGCCGCGGCGGCAATCCGCGGCAAGGTGGTCGACGTACGGGAGGTGCTCTAGTCATGGCGAGTCGAAAGATCGAGAACGTACGCGGCCGCGGCTGCGTGGTGCGCGGCGACGATGTCGATACCGACCGGATCATCCCGGCGCGCTTCATGAAGGAAGTCACCTTCGACACGATGGGCGAGCACGCCTTCGAGGACGAGCGCAAGGCCGCCAAGGGCAACCACCCCCTCGACGACGAGCGCTACCACGGCGCGGGGATCCTGATCGTCGGCAAGAACTTCGGCTGCGGCTCGTCGCGCGAGCACGCACCCCAGGCGCTGATGCGCTTCGGCTTCAACGGCTTCATCGGCAGCTCCTTCGCCGAGATCTTCGCGGGCAACTGCACGGCGATGGGACTCGTTTGCGTCACTCTCGCGGACGAAGATCTCACGAAGCTGATGGACAGCGTCGAGCTCGATCCCAGCCAGGAGATCACGATCGATATCGAGGCCGAGGCGGTAAGGTCGAAGCTCGGTGTGATGAAGGCGGGGATCCCGTCGGGCACCCGGGTCCAGCTCCTCGAAGGCAGCTGGGATGCGACCGGCCTGCTGCTCGAGGCCGGGGACGCGATCGAGGCTACGGCGAACGCGCTCCCCTACGTGCGCGCCGAGGGGTACTGAGAGCTTTCGGACTCGGCTCAGGGGCGAATGAACTCCGCACGCCGGCTCGGCTCACCTCGGTCCCGGTCAGTCTTCCCCGATCTCGACGCGCATCTCGGCCAGAACGCGCATCTCGGCCAGCTGGTCGTGAGAGCTCGGCGCCCTCCCCTCGTGCGCCATGATCGCGGCGATGAAGACCAGCTCCTCCGTCTCACGCCCGCGATGCTCGAGCTGAAGCTTCGCCGTCTTCGCCTCGCCGATGCCGATGTGTGCCGTCGGCGGGGCACCGCTCAGGCGCAGGAGTCGCTGCGCAAAGACGTCGGTCTCGGAGCAGGTCTCGTAGGAGCAGTCGAGAATCGACTGCACGTCGAGCATCCAGTCCCTGGGTCGATAGTAGTACTCTCCGTGGCGAGCGATCGTGTGGCGATCGAGGGCCTCGAGCCAGCGAAGGGTCATCGTCGAAGCAACCCCGGTCTCGACGACGAGATTGGGAAGGGGCGACTCGCTCGCTCCCAGGACGCGCGACTCGACGGCCGAGAGCACCCCCATCGAGCCGATCATTCCGAAGATCGGATCCAGTTCGACCCTCACCCCAGCCGCATCGGGCTCTCGCGAGGCGAGGTCCGCTTCGTAGATCGTGAAGGTGTCGGCGAGGCCCGCATGCGCGCCAACCAGAAGCGTCGTGCCGAGTGTCCAGGCACGAAGAATGCGCCCGAAGACGCGGAGCCGCAGTCCGCTGGGCCGGCAGGCCTTCATTCGTGCGTCTCGGGTTGCGGATAGCGGGGTATCCCGGGCTCGGGCCAGCTCGGCAGATCGCTCCCCAGCGGCGAGCCGATCCGCTCTCGCCAACCTTCGAGCAGCTCGGCCTGGTAGAGCGTGTCGAGATAGGTGCGCACTGCGCAGACGAGACCCTCACGAAAATCGAAGACGCTGAAGCCTCCCTCGCGGAAGGCGTCTCCCTTCCACGTCTCCCCGGCCGCGAACCACTCGACCAGGACCCGCTCTTCACTGGTCCAATAGCGGGCCTGGATGCGCTCGGCCCCGGCGAAGAGGCGCCGCCCCACCTCGAGCAGCCGCTCGACTCCTGCGCGGCCAGGGTGATGGCCCGCGAAAGGCCAGAGTCGTCCCTGGAAGAAGACATCGACGTCCTCGCTGAAGCTGGCGAGAGAGAGGTCGGGGAGGCTCTGCCAGATGCCCTCGACGACCCTCAGGTTCGCCAGGCCGGCCGGCTCCGCCAGGTTCCTGCCGTCGCTTCCGCAGCTTTCGAGCGCCCACTCGTGATCGCCGGGTGAGGCATTCCGATAGGAGTCGGCCGATGCGTATCGGGGCAGGTGAGCGCCGATCTCGGGGTCCATGAAGCCGCGCCAATCGCCGTGGATCTCGTCGAAGTACTCGCTGTCGGTGATCTCGTAGTGGTCGATCACCTGGCCGCCCCGAAAGCGCAGGCGGCCAACACCGCTGTTCTGCGCCGAGACGCCATTCCAGACCTCGTTGCGCGACCACCACTCGATCGCGATGGTGTCCTCGCCGACAAAGAAGTGGTTGCGAAAGAGACGAGTTCCCTCGGGCCAGATCAGCCGTACCGCCCGCCACATCATGTCCACTTCGAGGCGGCCGCGATGGTGCCCCGCCATGAACCAGTTGCCCGGAAAGAAGACGTGGGAGTCGTCGGCGTAGCGCTTTGCGTGGGATTCGCGCTCGTAGGAGACATCGCGGCCGGAGCCGGCGGGCTCCATCATCGCGCGATACTGCTCGAGCAACGCTTGCATGTCCTGCACTTCGTTCGCGCCTCTCAGCTCAGATGCTCCCGCAGGAACCCGACCATGCGCTTCCACGCTTCCCGTGCCTCGTCCGGCGCGTAGGCATCGGGGCGAGTGTCGTTCATGAAAGCGTGCCCCACGTCGGGATACGTCACCACATCGACTGGCTGACCCGTATCGGACAGCCGCGCCTCCAGCTGTCGCACGTCCTGCGCAGTTATGTAGGTATCCTGCCCACCGAAGAATGCGAGCAGGGGACAGGAGAGGCTCGCGGCCGCCTCGAGGGGCTCGCGCGGCTTGAGCGCGGGGTCGAGACCCCCTTCCCGCGCGAAGAGCCCGTGGCCGTGAGAAAGGAGCCCGTAGAAGGGGACGACGGCCTCGGCACCGCAGCCGGCATCACAGCCCGCGAGCAGCGCGTACATGCCTCCCATGCAGAAGCCCACGACACCCACCCGGCGCGGTCTGGAAGCTTCTCCTCTTCGCAGCTGGGCTACTCCCGCAGCGATGTCGTCCAGCACCTGGGGGTCCGACATCTCCTGCATCCAGGCCGCAGGATCGGGGATGCGAACCTCGGCTTCGCGCCGATAGAGATCCAGGGCCAGCACCGCGAAGCCTTCACCCGCCAGGCGCCGCGTGAGATCACGGGTATGATCCGTGAGCCCCCAGACATCGTGGATCAGGATGACCCCGGCGTCGGCTCCCAAGCGAGGCCGGCTCTCGAAGCCGAGCTCGAGGGTCTCGTCGATCAGATCTTGCTGGGCTCCCGACTGCATCTCCATCCTCCTCCCTCGACCCGTTCCGGCTTCCCTCGGATCGGCGAGCAGTATACTCGCGTCGTGGAATCCGAGGAATCACACCCGGCGGGCGATCTCGAGGGCGAGCTTCGTGTCGCCGCCGATGCCGCCCGGGAGGCCGGAGAAATTCTGCTCCGGCACTTTCGCGACGGCAGCGAGACGTGGGAGAAGTCGAAGGGGAACCCCGTCACGGCGGCCGATCTCGAGGCCGACCACGCAATTCGCAGCCGAATCTCCCAGGCCTTTCCGGAGGACGGGATCCTCAGCGAGGAGATCCCGGACGACGTGGCACGCATCCATCAATCTCGCTGCTGGATCATCGATCCGATGGACGGCACCAGGGAGTTCACCGAAGGGCGGGGGGAGTTCTCCGTCTCGATCGGCCTGGCGATCGAGTCCGAACCCGTCGTGGGTGTCGTCTTCAACCCGGTCGTCGATTCGTTCTACGCCGCGCGTCGGGGCGGCGGCTGTTTTCGCAACGACGAGCCGGTGGAGATCTCGCCCTGCGCTCGGCTCTCCCTTGCGAAGGCCTGTGCGAGCCGAACGGAGATCTCGAAGGGCCGGCTCGACGGGCATCGCAGCTGGTTCGCATCCCTCGAGCCGATCGGATCGATCGCCTGGAAGCTCGCTCTCGTGGCCGGCGGGGAGATGGACGTCAACGTCTCGATGCGGCCGAAGCACGAGTGGGACGTCTGCGCTGGGGATCTGCTCGTGCGCGAGGCCGGAGGGCGTTATCTCGACTTCCGGGGTGAATCGAGACGCTACAACCAGCAGAGCCCGCTGAGCGAGGAGCCGATGATCGCCGCCGGCCCTGCCCTGCTCCGGGAGTTCCTCGAACGCGAAGCAGCCGGCTGAAGACCCAGCCGACCGCAATCGATCGTTTCGAACTCGATGAGCCGCCTTCTCAGGTGTCGCTCATCCGTAGCTACGCACGGCTTCCGCGAGCGCGACAACGACCTTCTTCGCGTCGCCGAAGACCATCATCGTGTTGTCCTTGAAGAAGAGCGGGTTCTGGATGCCGGCGAAGCCTGGGTTCATCGAGCGCTTGATCACGAAGACGTGGGCGGCCTGGTCGACGTTGAGGATCGGCATGCCGTAGATCGGGCTGCTCTCGTCGTCCCGCGCCGAGGGGTTCACGACGTCATTGGCGCCGAGCACCAACGCGACGTCCGTCTCGGGGAAGCTCGGGTTGATCTCATCCATCTCGACGAGCTTGTCGTAGGCGACGTCTGCCTCGGCGAGCAGCACGTTCATGTGCCCGGGCATGCGGCCCGCCACCGGGTGGATGGCGAACTTCACGTCGATCCCCATCTCCTCGAGGGTATCGGCGAGCTCACGCACCGCGTGCTGGGCCTGGGCGACCGCCATTCCGTAACCGGGGACGACGATCACCGAGCTGGCGTTGGAGAAGATCACCGCTGCGTCGGTCGGCGTGTACGAGATGACATTGCCCTGCTCCGCAGCAGCTCCGTCACCTGCGCCCCCCCCACCAGCGCTCGCTCCCGCCCCGAAGGCCCCGAAGAGGACGTTGCCGAGCGACCGGTTCATGGCGTCGCACATGATCTTCGTCAGGATGAGGCCGGAAGCGCCGACCAGGGCGCCGCTCACGACGAGGGTGCTGTTGTCGAGCACGAAGCCCGTCGCGCAGGCCGCAATGCCCGAGTAGGAGTTCAAGAGCGAGATCACGACCGGCATGTCGGCGCCGCCGATCGGGATCACGAGCAGCACGCCGAGCAGGAGGGCGACCCCGATCACCGCATAGAAGGCGGTCGTATTCGTGGGATCCATCATCACGATCGCGCAGAGCACCAGGACCAGGATGCCGAGAGCACCGTTGGTCACCGATTGCAGCGGATACTTGATGGCCTGCCCACCCACCAGCTCCTGGAGCTTGGCGAAGGCCACGAGGCTTCCCGTCAGGGTGATGGAGCCCACGAGCACCGAGGCCATGATCGCGAGGGGCACGATCCCGGTCAGCGGCCCCTTCGCGCTGAGCAGCTCGGCGATCGCGACCAATGCCGACGCGGCGCCGCCGAAACCGTTGAGGAGCGCGACCATCTGCGGCATCGCGGTCATCTCGATGCGGGTCGCGAGGACCGCGCCGATGCCCCCCCCGACCACCAGGCCGGCGATGATGACGCCGTAGCTGACCACGTGGGCGCTGAGCATCGTCGCCACGATGGCGATCAGCATGCCGACGGCGGCCATCTGGTTGCCGCGGACGGCGGTCTTGGGGGAGGAGAGGTTCCGCAGACCCAGGATGAAGAGGATCGCGGCGGCGAGGTACGCGGCTTGAATGATGGTTTGATTCACGACTTACTCGGCTTCTTCTTGAACATGGCCAACATGCGGTTGGTCACGAGGAATCCCCCCACGACGTTGATCGTGGCGAAAACGATGGCGATGAATCCCAGCACTGCGGAGGTGGTCCCATGATCGCCGCCCGCCGCCAGGATGGCGCCCACGACGGCGATGCCCGAGATCGCGTTCGATCCGGACATGAGCGGCGTATGGAGCAGCGGGGGAACCTTCGAGATCACCTCGACGCCGACGAAAAACGCCAGCACGAGGATGGTGAGCGCAGCAATCGCAGGCGCCTCGAGCATCGACTTTCTCCTTCCTTGCTTCTTTACCCTGGACCCGACTTTCCCTGTACCCGATCGGGATCGAATCAGCTACCGGAGGCTTCGATTCGCGATTTGATCATCTCGTTCACCACGCTGCCCTCGTGCGTGACGAGGGTCCCGCTCGTGATCTCGTCCTCGCGATCGATGACCAGCTTGGCCTCATCGAGCAGGTGATCGAGAAAGGTGGTGAGGTTCTTGGAATACATCTGACTCGCGTGGGCCGGCACCTCGGAGGGCAGGTTGGTGTGGCCCAGGATCGTCACGTCGTGCACCACGATATCCTCGTCGGCCTTGGTGAGCTCGCAGTTACCGCCCTTCTCGGCGGCTAGGTCCACGATCACCGAGCCGGGCTTCATCGACTCCACCGCCGACTCGGTGATGAGGAAGGGAGCCGGCTGGCCGGGTACGAGCGCCGTCGTGATCACGATATCCATCTTGGCGATCTGCTTCGCGAGCTCGGCGCGCTGCTTGATGTAGAACTCCTCGGTCTCGGCCTTCGCGTAGCCGCCCGAGTCTTCCGAGTCGCCGGTATCGAGATTGAGCTCGACGAACTTCGCGCCGATGCTCTGCACCTGCTCCTTCACCGCCGCGCGGGTGTCGTAGGAGAAGGTCACGGCGCCCAGGCGCTTCGCGGTACCGAGCGCCTGCAGACCCGCGACGCCCGCGCCGATCACCAGCACCTTGGCGGGCTGGAGCGTCCCGGCCGCCGTCACCATCATGGGAAACACGCGGGGGAGCGCCATGGCCGCCAGCAGCACCGCCCGATAACCCGAGATCGTGCTCTGGGAGGAGAGAACGTCCATCGACTGTGCCCGGGTGATGCGCGGCATCATCTCGACCGAGAAGGCGCTCACGCCCCGGCTTGCGAGACGCGGGGAGAGATCGAGCCGGTCGAGGGGCTTCATCAGGCAGATCAGCGCACATCC
>CBDUYG010000130.1:0-7859 GCA_965371385.1 uncultured Myxococcales bacterium
CGCCTGGTCAAGGGCAAGAACCCCTGCGAGCTGATGATCCATCCCGAGGATGCCGCCGCCCGGGGCATCGAGACGGATAGCCTGGTCCGGGTCATCTCTCGCCGCTCGAGTATCGAGCTTCCTGCGACGATCAGCGCGGACATCATGCCAGGCGTCGTGTGCATGCCGCACCTCTGGGGTCACGGCCGCGCGGGCACGCGTCAGCGCGTCGCGAATGCGACTCCCGGCGTCAGCATGAACGATCTCACGGACGTATCGGTGATCGATGAGCTGACCGGTAACGCCGTCGTCAACGGGGTGCCGGTGAGGGTAGAGGCCGTCCGCAAGGCTCAGGCCGGCGAATCCGCTCACGCCGATGAGACCGTCGAAGAATTCGTCGCCCGATAGATAGCGAGCCAAGAGGGAAGCCATCATGAAGTACTTGAAGATCTCGGTCTCCGCTGTCGCACTGGTCGTGGCCGTCATGGTGCTGCTGGCCGGCAAAGCGTGGAAGGACGTGCCGACGTCCATCGGTCCCGCGCTCTCCGCACGACCGATGCCCGCCATGATCCAGCCGCAGCACCCCATGCTCGCGGAGTCGGAGCGCAGCAGCATGCACGGCGGATCGTACAACTGGGACCTCAACACCTATCCCGGGCCGCTTGGTCACGACACTCTCGCGTCGCATCGCGCCTTCAGCCTGCTCGTCGGGGTGGCGCCCAATATCGCGTTCGACTCCGCCGGCCGACTGATCACGGTCTCGATCCAGCTGAACGGAGTCGAGCTCCACCTGCTCGATCCCGAGACGCTCGAGACGCTGGCGATGGTCGAGCTGCCGGAGAAGGCGTCATTCTCCGACAACAGCGGCGGCGGCTACTTCCATCTCGACAACCGCGACCGCGTGCTGCTGGCGCCCGCCAACAACACGATCACGATCTACGAGGTGTCTGAACGCGAGCAGGGCCTCGAGTGGCGAGCCGCAGAGGTCTACGACGTCGGCAATGTCGTGCCCGATGGTCTCTACATCCACGATCTCATTCCCGACTGGAGAGGCAACCTGTGGTTCGTCACCAGTGGCGGCTTCCTCGGCTATCGCCACGGGGACACCGGTGAGTTCTTCACCTTCGAATTGGCCGGGGAGGGCGAGATCATCCAGAATTCGTTCGCCGTCGACGAGGAGGGCATCTATGTGGTTTCCACCGACGCTCTCTATCACTTCAAGCCGGGATCGGATGGCGAGATCGAGTACACCTGGCGAGAAGACTACGAGAACGGTGAAGCCCAGAAGCCGGGCACGCTCTCTCACGGCTCGGGTACCTCGCCGACGTTGATCGGTACGGATCTGGTTGCGATCGCCGACGACGGTGATCCCTTCACCCACGTCATGGTCTACCAGCGCGGCGAAGAGATCGAAGGCGATCGACTCGTCTGCAAGGTACCGCTCTTCGAGGAGGGAAGGAGTGCCACCGAGAATTCGCTGATGGTCTATAGCAACGCGATGATCGTCCAGAACGACTTCGGCCACGTCTTCGAAGGCAACGCCCTGGAGACTTCGCCGGGAGTGATGCGGATCGACGTGCGCGAGGATCGCAGTGGCTGTGACGTCGTCTGGTACAACAAGGAGATGGTCTCCCAGTCGCTGCCGCGCCTGTCCACTGCCACGGGTCTGCTCTACTTCTATACATTCAAGAAGCAGCAGCCGGACGACTTCTTCGGCGGTTGGTACCTGACTGCGGTCGACTTCGATACGGGCGAAGAGCTCTGGGACCGCCTGATCAGTCCGGGGACCGGCACCATCATCGACCCGCTGTCGAGCGTCACCGCACCCGTCGTGATGGGGCCGAACGGTGCTGCGTACGTCGGGATTCGCACGGGCGTGGTGATGGCCCGGGACCGCTCGCGATGATCGGCGGGACGCCGAGCGGGTGATTCGACGCGTACTCTGCGAAAAGACGGCCCAATGGAAACACGAGCTTTATCGGGCAATCGAGGGCCGCACCCTCGCTACTCGCGCGAACTCCGAAGGGCTGCGCAGGCTGGCTTGCTCGATGACGATGGGCCGCGATCACCACCGGGCGTGATGCTCCTCCGCCCATCCAACGATCCCTTCGATGCGAATGCTCTCGCCGTCGTCCGCGAGGACCGAACCCGTGTAACGTCCGAACATCTGATGCACCTGGGATTGGATCACGACGAGCTTCGTCTCTGCGACTCGCTCGACGAAGGGGGTGAACTCGAGATCGACCCGTTCGGAGCGCATCTGCCACGGCCGCATGAAGTCCGATGTCGTGTAGTCGATGGCAATGTCTCCGAGCTTGTGGATGCGGTAATCGAGCAGCAGGGTGTTTTCCGTCGCTGCCGATGAGTCCCCGAATCCATGGCCCAGGTTGAGACCAACGCGGCGCCCATCGCCGAGATGGCCGGAAGCACTCGCCCACACCCAGAAGGAGTTGTATTCCCACACGCCCCGCCCCCAGTCGAGATTCCCAAGACTCGATTCCGGGCGCAGGGTCGTGACCTCGTCACCGATCCGGAGCGTCCCGGTGACCGGCATGGCGTTGATCTTCCTGTTGTAGTAGAAGCGCCTTCCCTGGATCGGAGTGACGATGACCGTTGATTCTTGATCTGTCGGCAGGGCAAAATGGAGGTCGGCGTGAAGCGGGGCGCCAGCGAACCCGTCCCAGCGGACCTTGATGCGGCGAGCCGCTTCGTCGACATGGAACTCCACGTCGGCGCGCTTGCTCGAGTAGCTGCAGTCGCCCAGGTCGCTGTTCCTGGCCAGCGTGATTCCGCGTCCGAATGGGACCGTGATGGACTCTTCGTGGTACGAGGCTCCGGCGAAGTCGACGAAGTACACGAACGCCAATCCCGCGTAGCCAAGATCGGCCAGGGTGACCGAGAAGTAGCCATCCGGGGAGGTGACCCCGTAGTAGTCCCAGCGCTTGGCCCGGAACCGCTGGAGTGGCCGGAAGCCAACAGTGCGCGCGTTCTCCATGTTGCAGTCGAGGAGTGGATGCTTCGCCCACCCGATCTGAACCAGGGCTCCGGAGGCGTCGAGGAGCGGCGATGGCTTCGTTATCTCGCGCTGATCCGGCGCCGTGATGTCGCTCACCGTGAGTAGCCTCCTCCCCCATTACTCCTCACAACGAAGTCTCCCGCCATGAACCTTGTGTACGAAAAGCATCTCGCTTCCGCTGCCGCGAGCCTGTTTGACGGAGCACAGTCGCCGTTCCGCCTCAGAAGCGCAGCACCTGCCCGGCCGAGGCGTTCGCGTCGTAACGGTCACCGTCGATGACCGGCACGCCATTGACGAAGACCTTTTCGATTCCCGTTGGGAAGCGGTCCGGGGATTCGAAGCTTGCCCGGTCACGCAGCCGTGCCCGGTCGAGGATCACGAGGTCGGCGGCGCAGCCCTTGCGCACGAAACCTCGATCGCTCCAGCCGAGGCGCTCGGCCGCCGCGCCGGTCATCTTGCGCACCCCCTCCTCGAAATCGAAGAGCCCCGCCTCCACATAGGTCGAGAGAACGCGCGGAAAGGTGCCGTAGCTGGCCGGGTTCTGGTGACCGCAGCCCGTGACGAAGGTGTCGGTCTCGATGCTGCAGAGGGGGTGGGCGAGCACGGCTCGAAGTGCGTCCTCCTCGCCGTCATGACCGCTGTAGGTGTGGTTCAGCACGCGGGCGTTGCGGTGGCTCTCGACGACGAGTCGCGCGTAGAACTCCCATACGTCCATCCCCATGCGCTCCGCTGCCTCGCCGACGAAGAGACCGTCGAGCTCGTCGAAGCGCGGCGCATTGGCGCGCATGATCTGGACGTCTTCGAGATAGAAACCGATCTGCTCGAACACCCGAGTGCCGAGGGCCTTCACGCCTTCCATCTGCTCCGGGCTCTCGAGGATCGCTTCGAGGTGGGGCAGCATTTCGGGCGGAAAGAGCACGCTGGCGGTCGTGTTGCCCGCCGTGTAGGGAAAGGCGTCGAAGGCCACGTCGAGGCCGTCTTCGCGCTCACGCTCGATGGCGGCGATGGCCTGCTCGCAGGTATCCCAGGTGCGCCGACCCACGAAGATCAGGTGGCTCAGCTGGAGTCGGGCTCCCCCCTCCCGCGCGGCGCGCATCACCTCGAGCAGCGCCTCGAGGTTGTGGGGCAGGACTTCGGGGTCGCTCTGGAATACCGGGCTCACCCGGCTATAGGCCCGCACGTGGGAGGTGAAGAGCTTGTCCGCGGCCGCGGCCCAGCTCGCTACGCGCGCCAGCTCGTCGTGCTCGGAGAAAATGCCGGGCGGATAGCCGAGGCCGGTGGAGATGCCGACACATCCGGAATCGAGGGCCTCGCGAACGAGCTGCTCCATTTCGTCGAGCTGGTCCTGATCGGGCACGGAGGGGTCGAGGGCGCCCATCACCGCGGCACGCACGGCCCCGTGACCGACCAGCTCTGCGACGTTCAAAGGGACACCGCCTTCGTCCAGCGCAGACAGAAAGCCGTCCATGCTTTCCCAGTGCGGATCGATCTCGTCGTCCACGATGAGACGACTGCTCTCCTGGATGGTCTTGCGGTTCTTGTCGCTGAGCGGCGCCGGACTGAAGCCGCAGTTGCCTCCGACCAGTGTCGTCATACCCTGGCGCAGGAAGGGCTCTACCAGGGTGCCGCAGTTCTTGCCCGGCACCAGGAAGTCCGAGTGGGAGTGGATGTCGATGAAGCCCGGGGTGACGATCCGGTCCCGGCAGTCGACCGTCTCCCGAGCCTCCAACTCGGCCAGGTCACCGACGGCGCAGATGCGCCCTTCGCGGATCGCCACGTCGGCGAGGCGTGCCGGTGAGCCCGTGCCATCCACCACGAGACCGCCCGAGAGCTTCCATTCGCAGTCCATCCTTTTATCCCCTTCTCCCGGTCGTCAGCGGCCTGGGATTCCTTGCACCGATTGTTTCCGACCTTCACGGCCACGGCGCTTCTCGTCTCCAGCGTGCGACCCGCCTTCAGCAGGCACCGAGTATTCGCAGAGTACGACGGCAGGCGGCACACTCACCGTCCTTCGAGCAGGTCGCCGAGTGCGCGTTCTTCGAATCGTGCGTAGAGCTTCGGCGCGAGCTCGGCCCAGAGCAGCGCGGCCTCGGTTTCGTCGGAGGCCGCAAGCACATCCGCCAGGCCGCGGGCATCATCCGAGGCGAGGTGATCTCCGAGCCCGAACTCGAGGAAGGAGCGTTCGCGGCCCTTGACGCCAAACTTCACGAGGTCGCCCAGGGCCTGCATCAAGAGCAGCGTGTAGGGCCCTTCCCAGGTTTCGAGGATGGCGGCGTCCCGCCACAGCCGGGGCAGAGCACAGAAACGTTCCTCGATTCCGTTGCCGCCGAAGACCATCATGGCTTCGTAGACGTGAGCGGGAGTGCGGCGGGTGACCACGGCCTTCGAAATGCTCACCAGAACTCGCGCCCATAGCTCACGGTCTGCGTCGTCGGGGCGCTCGAGGCTGGCAACCCAGACGTCCACCGCGGCGAACGCGCCGGCCGCAGTCCGATCCGCGGTCTGGGAGAGGCGCTGCAGAGAGGCGGCGACCAGCGGATGCTCGCTGATTCTGCGGCCAAAGGCGTGACGGAAGTTCGCGTAGGCGTGGGCCTCGCGAGACGCACGACGTGTATAGCCGGCCGCTGCCACGATGTTGTGAATGCGACTCGTGACCAACACCGTCGATACCATGTTCTTGAGACCGCTATCCACCGCACCGACGGGCCATCCGATGGCACCGTCGAGATCGATCTCGGCGGTGGCCAGCGCTCTGGTTCCCAGCTTGTCCTTCAATCTCACGATGCGATAGCCGTTCGGCTCACCCTCCCACAGCTTCGGCACGCAGAAGAGCCCGATTCCGCGGTGACCGGTCCGGCCGCCCTTCACGCGACCGGTTACCAGCCAATAGTCCGCGGTGCAGTTCGAGCAGAACCACTTCTGCCCGCTGAGGGTATAGAGACCGTCGGGTGTGGGCTCGACGCGCACGGCATTGGTCGCCGCATCGCTGCCTCCCTGGATCTCCGTGACGAACTGCGCACCGTGGAACCAATGGCCTGGGTCGGCCTTCTCCATCTTCTCCAGCACTTCGCTGCTGCGTCGATCGTCGCTGTGGGTCCGCAGCGCTCGGATCAGCCCGTCCGTGCAGGCCGTGCTGCACGCAACCCCGGCCTCACCGTTCTGATTGAGCAGGTAGACCGCCGCGTAGCGTGCCCGCTCGTCGAGGTCCGGCTTCCAGAGACCGGAGCCGTGGATCTCCGCCAGGCTTTGCAGGGTCTGCGATGGAAGCACTACCTCCGGGCTGCCGTTGTTGTAGGGCCCTCTCTCCACCACGAATGGCAGATCCTCGCGGCGCTCCACCGCGTCGGCTCGCAACCGTAGTCGCCCGGACGCTGCAGCTCCGAAGTCGTCTACCCAGGTGGCAGTCGCCTCATCGAGGCGCGACCGATCGAGCCAAGCCTGAAGTAGGGAATCCTCTTCGAGCCAGTTGCCCTCGAGCCCGGTCAGATAGCCATCGAACTCGTATCCCGTCGGAGACGCGTGGTCCATCATTGATCCTCCGGTCGTCCTCTTCATGGTTGCGTGGCGGAATCGTCGAGTCCTTCCCGATCCCCGGCTCACGCGCCCAGTCACTCATGGTACGGCAACATCCGGCTGAGAATCAGTCTGCTTCTCCCGTTTGCCGGTTTCGCCGTCAATGGGGAGCGTGTTCCTCCTGTGATTCGAGATGCAGCGGACTGGCGTATCATTTACGTTCGAGCGTCGCCGCACGCAAGAGTGGCGAGGCTGGGGGGTGTCGCTGGCGTTCACCATCGGTACGTGTGGCAAGAAGCGGTGTGATGAAGCAGCGCGAAGAGTGCCAGATCAGGCAGCGGTCTCGATCTGACGATCCACACGATCCGTTGACGAGCGAGCCAGGGAGAAGAGCATGCCTACAACGACAACGATTCTGGCTCGACGCTTCGGTGCGAGCGGCTGCACTGCCTGCGGTTGTTTCGCGTCGTGTGCAATCGCCGTGATCGTGATCTGGATGCTCGCGGCCGGCCGAGCCCAGGCGCTGGAAATCGCCGGCGTCCTTCCCACCTCCATCGGGCTGCCGGAGGCCAATGTCGTCTTGCGTCCGATCGCCGGTGCGGTGCCGTACTCCGGGCTGGATTCGTTCGGTTTCCCTCTGACCAACCTGAGGATGATCTACGACACCGGCGCAAGCGGCGTCATCGTCTTCGAGGGCGCCGCCCAGGCGCTCGCCTTGCCCGTGGCGCAGTTTCTCGGCAGCGACGTCGTCTTCACGGACGTCGGGGTCGGCGGGAGTACGACCTTCAACGTCTCCGATGCGCTTCACATGAGCCTCGGCAACTTTACGCAGGACCCGCCCAATCCCTATACTGTGGACGACGATTACCCGCGGCAGAGTGCGGATCTACGGCTGCAGCTCGGTCCGCCCGGCTCCGCCGCGCTCTTCATCGCCGACTTCACGCAGTTGGGCATCGCTGGAATGCCGGCCATGGCCGGCAGGGTGTCGGTGATCGATCCCAAGCTGGCCGAAGTGTCCTTCTCCGAGCTGACGCCCGCCGACACCATCCATACCTATGTATACGACCCCGCAGTGCCGCCGGAGAGCGGTCCGGGCATTGTCACGCCGGATCTGCACGTCGAGCTCTTCATGAAGTCCTTCGATCGCTTTACGCAGACCGCGCCGGCGGGCGCCGCCGGGCCGACGCTGAACGCGAACCCCTTCATCGGACCCGACCCATTGGCCGCGCTGGAAGGAGTGTTTCCGCTTCCGACCACGCCTCCAGGGATCACTGTGAGCCGGGGCGGCAACCAGGTGACGGGCACGTTCCTGCTCGATACCGGCAGCCAGATCACGTCCATCTCCAGCGCG